>NZ_KV819835.1:0-1255 GCF_001815235.1 Pseudomonas sp. HMSC065H01
AGAACACCGTCTGGATCTTGATCCCCGCCACCAGCGCGTTGTCGACCTCGTCGACCCCGCCCGGCTGCTTGATGTATTGCAGGTTCGGCCGCACCGTCAGCCAGTCGGTCACATGCACCCCGTAGTACAGCTCGGCGTTGTACTCGGTGTCCTGCAGCGGCTGGTACAGCGGGTTGTCGTAGTCGTCGATGCCGTTCACCTGGTTCACCAGGCGCTGGCGCTTCTTCACATCGTCGTTGACATGGATGCGCGCGATGCCCAGGCCGATGTCGTCCTTCGGCCGCGCGTCGAACGGCCCCTTGTAGACCATCCCGAGCTGCTGGTAGTTGTCCACCACGTTGGTCGCCTTGTCGTGGACCGTCAGGTTGGCGAACAGGCTCAACCCGCGCGAGGCATCGCCGTTGTGCGAAGTGACCTGCTGCTGCGCCACCACCCACCAGCCATGCTTGCTGCCGCGCGACTTGAAGTCGTTGCCGGTCAGCCCCTGCGGCTGGCCGTCGACGTCGTCGTAGACGTCATCGGCCTTCGCCGTGCTGTAGTAGTAGCCCAGCCGGTACTCGCCCGGCAGTTGCTCGGCGCCGACCTTCGGCTGCCAGATCAGCTCCACCGGCAGCAACGCGCCCTTGGTCCCGCTGCCGCTCATCTTGAAGCCGTTGCCGGTCTCCAGGTTCGACGGGTTCTGCTCGTAGGCGCCGACCTGCACGTACCAGTCCGGCGCGAAGTTGTACTTCACCCGCAACGCCCACTGGCTGACCGGCCAGTTGTACCAGATGCTCCCCGCCCAGTTGCCCACCTGCGAGCCGCAGAAGGCCAGGTTCTGGAAATCGCAGGGGAAGCTGTTGAAGTCCTCGCCCTCGCCGAAACGGCCGAATTTCACGTCCAGCGCGCCGTCGAAGTACTGCTGCTTGAGCCACAGCTGGGTCAGCCGCCAGGTCTGCCCGCGGCCCCAGACCTCCTGCACCGAGCTGATGTGCCCGGCACGCGGGTCGCCGATGCGGTCGTTGGAAAGGTTCTTGCCGTTGCGCTCGGTGACGGTGAACTGGAACTCGGTAGCCTTCCAGCCGAGGATCTTCTCCAGATCCATGTGCACGCCCAGGGCGAACTGGTCGGTGTAGCGTCCGGTCTTGTCGTCGTCATAGCCGCCGTCGAGGTTGGCCGCCGCCTCGCCGACGTACTCCAGCTTGAAGTCGTAGCCCTTCTCCAGCAGCTCGGTGCGCTTGCCGCCCCAGTCGCCGAGCATCCATTTCGAGTTCGG
>NZ_KV819836.1:0-27587 GCF_001815235.1 Pseudomonas sp. HMSC065H01
CTGTGCCGCTGTAACCGTTCGGCCCCCTTCATGCGCATGTAGTGCTCGACCGTGGCACGGTTGCGCCGACGCAATTCCAGGTTGTCGGTAAACCCTTTCAACCGTTGGTACTCTCGCATGGTGCGAATCTCCGCCAGTTCGAATCGACTGGCATCCATACCGGAAAGAAGACATCGGGATGACAGGCCGGAGAAATTGCCGTGAAGCTTTTTCCGGGCAAAAGTTGCTCGCTTCGGAGCGTCTCCAAAGTTTCAACTAATGCCGAATTGCCATGACCGAATGTTTCGCCTGAGATCCAGTTGTAACCAGATTTGACAGGGGACAAACTTATAAACGCTTTTTTGCAATAGCCATAACCCCTTAAAAATTACAGGTGTGGGGCATCGATTCCGTTCTATTCTTTGGCCGGTTTGCCAAGCGCCCGGAAAGTTGCACTAGCGTGCCGGACAACAGGAGGACGGGCGCAATGGCGAAGGGGGCAGCGGGGAAACGCTGCCGGTGGGAAGGCTGCGCTCAGGCGACCGGCGCAAACGCTATCCGGCCATTCGGTGAATGGCCGGACGCTTGCGCGGCGGCCTCGCTAGGCGACGAGGCGTCGATTCAGTTGAGCAGGCCGATGGCGTAAGCCTTCATGGTGGCCTCCGCCTTGTTGCTGGAGTTGAGCTTGCGCATCGCATTGACGATATGGAACTTCACCGTGCGCTGGTCGATCGACAGGATCAGGCCGATCTCGCCGTAGGTCTTGCCCACCGCGGTCCACTTGAGCATCTCGGTTTCCCTGGCGGTCAGGCGCACATTGCTTTCCGGGACGATGCGCGGCGCCAGCAGGTCGCCGAAGGTAGCCTGCAGCATGCTGGTGATCCAGAGCAGGAAGGATTCCTTCTCCAGGATTTCCGTGGCGGCGATGCTCTCGCTGGAACGCACCAGGGACAGCATGCTGATCAGCCCGTACTTGCCGCGGACCGGGATCGACCAGCCGTGACGGATGCCGTGATGCAGCGCTTCCTCCCAGAAGAAACGGTTCTCCTGGAAGTCTTCGCCATTCCAGATCAGCGGGGTGTATTCCAGGAGACCATGGCGCACGATCGGGTCGATGGATGTGTAGTCTTCGGAGATATATCTGCTTTTCCATTCCCCTGGGTAATTGGACAGGAAATGATATTTAGGCGCGGTCAGCGGGAAAGGCGCCCGCGCACCGAATGAAAAGAATTCGAATCCATAATTACCGCATATCTCGAGAACCAGGGAGAAGAACTCTTCCTCGGTTGTTATTCTTGACAAAATCTCGAGATATCCCTCTCTCTCATCATGCATGCCAGCTTCACCAGTCAACAATCGATCCCGGCAGGATTCGGTTCTTCAGCGTTTTTATTCTTTTTTGTTTCCGTCTTATCCACTCATGACAATTCCCTTTATCAAGCCGGACCTGGAAGTACATATCGCCACCGGCCCTGTGCGGGTGTTCCGGACGAGGTCGAGCCCATTCGCCGCCCGCCGGGCGACGACGAAACGAGGCTGAAGAGAACTTCTCGATGAGCACGGACACGAGGCGCCGCGCAGGAACTGCGCTGGGCTGGAGGGGACTGCGCCCCGGATCTTTGCGGAAACCGTAGAACGGCTCTCCGATGGGCCTCACGGCGGTCTTTCTCATTGTTCTTCTCGCACGCTCCATCGTCGTCGGGAGAGCCTCCCGACAACAAACCTTGGCCCATGGCGGGCCTCGTCGACGAGGCTCCCCGGGGACCAGAAATGGCAACTACATACTTCCCCCCCTATCTCTCCGCAGATACCTGCCCGGAAGGGCAGGTTGTCCCTGCCGGGCTGTGACAATTTAATTCGACCAGGCATTTCATTGTCCGTGCCGATTTTCACGAAGCGCATTCTGAGGCAATTAAAAAGAGCGCTCCATTCGACCATGGACAAGCTATCCACGCCTGACCGAGATCGCCTTCCGAATATAGCGAAGCGATAACCGCAGCCTGCCGAGAAGTGCTTCAGACAATAAACAGGACGCTGGCCTTTCGTATCGATGAAAGTTCCGCATGGCGTCCGCCCCTAAGGAAGAGGAGATAAATATGATTTATTACTTGATCGGAGTGGCGCTATTCATCTTCATGCTGGAACAGTTGGTTCCCGGCTGGAAATTGCCCAAGGTGAGCACCTGGGTGGCCCGGGTGATCTTCCTCAACATCGTCCAGGTGTCGATCGCCCTGCTCGCCGGCATCACCTGGAACAAATGGATGATGGGGCACAGCCTGCTGCACACCTCGGATGCCCTGCCACCACTGCTGGCCGGCTTCGCCGCCTACTTCGTCAACACCTTCGTCACCTACTGGTGGCATCGCGCGCGCCACGCCAACGACACGCTCTGGCGGCTGTTCCACCAGTTGCACCACGCGCCGCAACGCATCGAGGTATTCACCTCCTTCTACAAGCATCCGACCGAGATGGTCTTCAACTCGCTGCTGGGCAGCTTCGTCGCCTACGTGGTGATGGGCATCAGCATCGAGGCTGGCGCCTACTACATCATGTTCGCCGCGCTCGGCGAGATGTTCTACCACTCGAACCTGCGCACCCCGCACGTCCTCGGCTACCTGTTCCAGCGCCCGGAGATGCACCGTATCCACCACCAGCGCGACCGCCACGAGTGCAACTACAGCGACTTCCCGATCTGGGACATGTTGTTCGGCACCTACGAGAACCCCCGCCGCATCGACGAGCCGCAGGGCTTCGCCGGCGACAAGGAGCAGCAGTTCGTCGACATGCTGCTGTTCCGCGACGTGCACAGCCTCCCCGGAAAAACCCAGCCCGCTCCCGTCCTGGTCAAGCCCGACGTCAGGTGAACGCCATGATTCCAGACATCGATTCCCGTCTCAGCCGGAACATATTGAAATCCATCTCGTATGGCCTCCCCCTCGCCGAAGTGGTCCCCGACCATACCTATGCGCAACTGGAAACGCGCCTCGGCGAACTGAAACGCAGGTATCTGGAGCTGCGCATCTCCCACGGCGCGCGCGAGCTGCCGTTCAGCAACTACCTGTTCTACCTGATCCTCCAGTCGCGCCACCAGGAATTCGACTTCAAGCTGCGCCAGGGCAACTCGGTGGTCACCAACATCCACCGCTTCAAGAGCAAGGGACGCATCCCGTCCCTGACCACCCTGCTCCTGGCCGATGCGGTCAACGCCAAGAGCGAGCTGGAACTCAAGCATCCGGACATCCCGCAGCTCGACCGCCACGCCCGCGACATCGAGCGCTGGCTGGCCGCCGGCAACGTCATGCCGCCCAGCGAGCGGGCCCTGCGCGGCCTGGTGGAGGCGCTGGAGCGCGCCGCTGGCGAAGGCCGTCCGTTGCACCTGGTGAGCGCGGTATGCCCGGACTACTCGCACTCCAGCGATGCCGAGGGCAAGCCGCGCTACACCTTCGAGCGAGTCGGCGACCAGCCCGGCCTGGCCGGCGCCAAGCTGGTCAGCGCCGGCCAGGCGGTGGCGGAGCTGGCCAGGGCGCGCCAGGTGGAAATCCGCCACGCGATCCTCGGCGGCGAGTTCGAATACCTGTCGTTCAACCGCAACCCCGCCACCGGCGAGACCCGCGAGGGTTTCCTCGGCAAGGTCGAGCGCCAGCTCGAGCGGATCGCCGGGGCCCTGCCCTGCCCGGCCGCGACCTGCTCGTTCTTCGAGATGTGCGGCGGCGAGGACGGCTGGCACCGGGCCCACGGCGAGATCGTCCAGCGCCTGGAACAGGGCGACTACGGCCAGACCGGGCTGGACTACCCGGCCCTGGAATCGATCTTCCTGTCGCGCCTGCCGCTCTACGAGAAATGGTTCGCCAGCCAGTCGCGCGAGCAGATCTGGGCCAGCTTCGTCTCCCAGGCCGCCGAGTACGCATTGATGGGAAAACTCTTCGGCGAGCGCTTCGACAACTTCGTCGTGCTGGCCGTCGATCACTACCGGATGGAGCCGTTCTACTCGTTCTTCGCGACCGTCCCGACGCTCTACATCCGAACCGACTACCTGTAACCAGGGAGCGCCTGCGCCATGCAAGATGAACTGTTCAAGACCCGATACTCCAAGTACGGATACGGCATCGACGTGCGCCGTACCTACAAGGACCTGCCCTGCCAGCCGTTCTGGACCTGGGTCACCGGCAAGTCGCTGAACGACCGCCCGCCGCGGCGACCGAAAGACACCCTGCTCAAGCCCTGGCAGCTCTACCTGCACATCAGTTGGGGCTACGCGGTGTTCTTCCTCGCGGTGATCTACGGCCAGCAACTGCTCGCCTCGCAGCAGCCGCTGTGGCTGAAGTGCCTGCTGGGCGCGCTGATCATGTGCCTGGTGGTCAACCGCCAGCGTGGCTTCCTCCATACCTTCCACTACACCACCCATGGCGCCAGCCTGGAGAACAAGGCGCTGGCCCGCTTCACCTGCAAGTGGATCCTGTCGATCCCGATCCTGCACACCCCGCGCGACGAGTACGTGAAGCTGCACGTGAACGAACACCACAGCGTGCGCACCTTCAATACCGAGCACGACGTCGACCTGGTCTTCATGAAACAGCACGGCTTCTACAAGGGCATGTCCGAGAGCGCCTTCTGGACCCGCCTGGTGCTCGCGCCCTTCCATCCGGCGCGGATCCTCGAGCACCTGAAGTTCCGTTTCGACGTCAGCTTCGTCTCCGCCCCGCGCCACGAGCGCGTCAGCCGGGCGCTCTACTGGGCTGCGCTGCTCGGCCTGGTGTACGCCAGCGGCTACCTGGAGGCGTTCGCGCTGTTCTACCTGTTCCCGATCTTCATCCTCACCCAGTACTCGTCGTGGATCCAGCACGTCTCCGAGCACCTCTGGTTCGCCCGCAACGAGCACGGCCTGCCGCGCTTCCTGCACTACGGCTCGCTGAGCTGGGGACGCTTCCTCGGCCGCCCCTACCCGGCCGACAAGCAGGGCCTGGCCTTCGCCCTGGCGTTCGTTCGCTGGAGCCTGGGCGTGCTGCTGATCGACATCCCGCTGCGGGTGTTCTCCTTCATGCAGGACCTGCCCAGCCACGACTTCCACCATCGCAAGCCGGGAGTGAACTTCTGGCGCATCGCGCCGGAGCGCGCGGCCAACGAGGCGCGCCCCTCGAAGTTCGGCCCGATGACCGAGACCTGGGGCATGTGGGAGAACTTCCTGATCCTGCGCGACCACCTCTGCCGCGGCCAGTCGGACCCGTTCGGAATCGTCGACTGGTACCGCGAGAACCATGCCCGGCTCGCTCCGGAGACCGATGCCGCCAACCAGCCCCACACCAACCAACCCGCATCCCAGGCTACCGCCTGATCACACAGGAAACCCCATGAATACTCAGATTGCCCAGATCACCCAGAGCCTGGCAGCCAACGGCTGCGCCTATATCACCCCCAGCGACGCGCTCTACGACGAGCAGGACTGGGAACTGATGAACCAGGTCCTGGCCAACTCGACCCTGCCGTGGGAGAAGATCCTGATCGGCGACGCCGACGAGGAGAACGACCTCTACGTGGCCCGTTTCATGACCGACCGCGACCGTCCCACGGTGGTCAACCATGCGCTGTCGGAGCTGATCATCCCGCGCGTCTGCAACGACAACGTGATGAGCCTGTTCCGCAAGCTGATGGGCGACGACGCCTTCTACGTCCGGCGCATGCAGGTGAACCGGATGAAGGCCGGCTCGTTCATCGGCCGGCACCTGGATACCGACAGCAACCCGGACTACCAGTACTCCATCGTCCTGCAGCTCGGCACCTACTTCTCCGGCGGCCAGTTCGTGGTCTACGACCGCGACGGCAACCTGCGCAACGACATCAAGCCGGAGCCGCGCTCGGTGATCATCAGCGACTGCAGCTATCCCCACGAGGTCCAGCAGGTGACCGCCGGCGAGCGCGTCTCGCTGGTGTTCTTCGTCAGTCGCCATGCGGACCGGAACCGGCGGGTCTATTGACCCGTCGGCGTGGAGACTCGAAGCGATGTCGAAGAACGCACGTTACGCCTGGCGCCTGTCCCTCGGCGGCCTGCTGCTGGGGCTACTGGCCTGCGCGGTCTACCTGCTGGCCGTCCCGCTGGGCTTCAAGTACGGCGAGATCCAGGTCGGCCATGGCCTGGAACACGAGGGGCGGATCGCCTGGGACGCCGCCGGCGTCCCGCATATCCGCGCGCAGAACCTGGAGGACGGCTATTTCCTGCTCGGCTACAGCCACGCCAGGGATCGCCTGTGGCAGATGGAGTTCGCCCGCCGCTATGCCGGCGGGACGCTCTCCGAAGTGTTCGGCGCCAAGACCCTGCCGATGGACAGGTTCGCCCGCACCCTGGGCTTCCGACGCACCGCCGAGGGCATCTACGCCAACCTGGACGCGCCCACGCGCGTCCTGCTGCAACGCTACAGCGACGGGATCAACGCCTATCTGGGGCTGGCCCCGGCGGCGCTGCCGCTGGAATTCAGCCTGGTGCGCCACGAACGGCCGGGGCCTTGGGGGCCGGTGGACAGCCTGTCCCTGCACCTGCTCTATTCCTGGACCCTGAGCGCCAACCTGGGCATGCAGTTGCAGCGCCTGGCGCTGGCCGAGCACCTGGACCTGGCGCGGATCAACGAGGTGTTCGCCCCCTATCCGGGCGAGCGGCCGCCGGCCACCCGCGACTACGCCAGCCTGTACCGCTCCCTGCGCGGCACGCCGGACGCCGGCAAGCTGCTGGGGCAACTGCCCGGTTCCAACGTCGAGGGCATCGGTTCGAACAACTGGGTGGTCTCCGCCAGCCGCAGCGCCACCGGCAAGCCGCTGCTGGCCAACGATCCGCACCTGCGCCTGACCAACCCGGCGGCCTTCTACCTGGCCAGCCTGAAGATCCCCGGCCTGAGCCTCACCGGCGCCAACTTCGCCGGCGCCCCGCTGTTCGTCATCGGCCATAACCAGCGCATCGCCTGGGGCTACACCAATACCGGCTCGCACATCCAGGACGCCTACCTGGAGCGCGTCGATCCCCAGGACCCGCGGCGCTACCTGACCCCGGACGGCTACCGGCCCTTCGAGACGCGCCTGGAACGCATCGCCGTGCGCGACGGCGAGCCGGTCTCGCTGGAGGTCCGCAGCACCCGCCACGGCCCGGTGATCAGCGACATCTACGAACCGGCGCGGCTGCCGCAGGCGCAGCGCGACCGGCTGGTGATCGCCCTCGCCTGGACCGGCCTCGACCATCACGACAAGACCTTCCCGAGCCTGCTGGCGATCAACCGGGCCGAAGGCTGGGAGCAGTTCCTCGACGCCGCCGCCGACTTCGGCGTACCGCCGCAGAACATGGTCTATGCCGACGTCGAGGGCAACATCGGCTACGTCTCCGCCGGTCGCGTACCGCTCCGCGGCGCCGACGACGACCTCCATGGCCTGGCCCCCTCGCCCGGCTGGGAGAGCCGCTACGACTGGGTCGGCTACGTTCCGGAAAGCGCCAAGCCACGCAGCCTCAACCCGCGCGAAGGGTTCATCGCCACGGCGAACCAGCGCATCGTGCCGCCCGACAATGCCTTCGACTTCGGCCACGACTGGGTCCTGCCCTACCGCTACGACCGCATCCGCGAGTGGCTCGGCGGCCCCGGCCAGCGCACCCTGGAAGACAGCCTGGAGTTGCAGAACGACGAGTTCTCCAGCGTGATGGCGAGCCTGTTGCCGAAGATGCTGGAGCAGGTCAGCGACCCCGAACTGCGCGCCAGCGAGGCCTTCGCCCTGCTCCAGGGCTGGAACCACCAGGCCGCCGCCGACCTGGCCGCGCCACTGATCGCCGGCTACTGGGTACGCGCCTTCACCCGCGAGCTGCTGCAACCGAGGATCGGCACGCAGTTGCTGGCCAGCGGCTGGAACCAGCGCAACTACGACGGATTCCTCCGGCTGATCCTCGACGGCCAGGCCGACCTGCGCTTCTGGTGCGGCCAGGAACAAGGCTGCGACCTCAAGCTGAACCAGTCGCTGCGCCGCGCCCTCGACGAACTGCGAGCCGCCCACGGAAGCGCGCCGAGCGGCTGGAAGTGGGGCGAGGCGCACGCCGCCCTCGCCGAGCACGTGCCCTTCCACAAGACCCCGTTGCGCGCGCTGTTCGACCTGAAGAACAACAAGGGCGGCGACAACTTCAGCGTCAACGTCGGGCGCTTCGACTACAGCGACCCGGCCAACCCGTTCAACACACGGATCGCCGCGACCCTGCGGATGGTCATCGACCTGGCGGACTTCGACAACTCGCGCTACGCGCTGTCCACCCGCAATTCCGGCCTGCCGTTCGACGGCGCCACCGATCTCAACGAACTCTGGGCCCGCGGCGCGTACATCCGTATCGCCGACGACGCCCCCGACGCGACGGACCGCCAGTTGGTCCTGCGCCCTTCAGCCTCTTCCTCCGGCGAGCCACGACCATGACCAGCGATCCGCAGAAAAACGCCTTCGACCTCGACTACTCCAGCCGCGAACGGCAGTTCCCCGAGGGCTTCAAGCGCAAGATAGTCGCCGACCTGCAAGAGGGAATGCCGCAGTTCGACGTGCTGCAATACTTCGGCAACCAGCCGGATATCTTCGAGACCTACGACCACCTGGTACTGGCGACCGATCCGGAGGGCGAACGGATCATCGGCATCCTGGGCGCGAAGGACTTCGTCCGCGGCGCGACGCGTTTCCTCTACCTGTGGACGGCGATGGTGGTCGACCGCTACCACCGCACCAGCCTGTTCAAGCGGATCAACCAGTTCTTCCTGCGCCAAGTCAGCGAGCGCAACGGCGGGCTGCCGCCACTGATCGTGGCGAAGACCTACAACCCTGTGGTCTACAACATGTTCCGCGCCCTCAGCGCGCGGATCCCGGGAGCGACGCTGTACCCGGACCTGGAAGCGCCGCGCCAGAGCCCGGACATGGTCGACCTGGCCCTCGACGTGGTCGGCACGCTGTCCGCCAACCTGCGCCTGGATGCGGAAACCGGCCTGATACCCGGCGGGCAACGCAGCGTCGCCCCGGATTTCTTCCCGCGCATGGCGATGTCCAGCCACGCCAGGACCAACGACCACTTCGTCGCCCACGTCGGCAGCAGCGACCAGATCCTCTGCATGGTCCGCCTCGCGCCCGGTGCCGAACCCTACGTGCAGCAGAGGATCATCCGGTGAGCGGACTCGCGCAGCGCTCCGACGACCCGTGGCTGGCGGCGCTGCCGGCCGCGGTGCTCTACGGCGCCTGGGCGGCCTATGCCAACCAGGACGGCGGCCTGGCCGGGATGGGCGTCGCCGCCCTGCTCCAGGGCGCCGCGAGTCTCCTGGCGACGCGCTTCGGCCTGTACCTGTTGCAATGTCTCGGCCGCCGCCACGGCCTTGCGCAACGCCAGGCGCCCCTGCTGGTGGTGCTCCTGCTGACCGCGCCGATGGCCGCGCTGCACTGGCTCTCGGGCACGCCGCATCCATTGGCGAGCGTGGCGCCATCGTTCGTCATCGGCTGGCTCTACTTCGCCCTCTGGGCGCGCCGCCGCCCGGGTCGCCGGCAAGCCAGCGGCGCCTAGCCGGCGCCCCCGCTCGAGCCGTTCCCCGTCGGCGGGATCGGCCCGTATACTCGGAGCCTTCCTATCCGCCCAAGGACGCGCCATCGCCATGCTGGAGATTCTCGGAAAGGCCTCTTCGATCAACGTGCGCAAGGTGCTCTGGACCTGCGCCGAACTGGACCTGCCCTACCGCCGCGAAGACTGGGGCAGCGGCTTCCGCGACACCCACGCGGCGGAGTTCCTCGCCCTCAACCCGAACGCCATGGTGCCGGTGCTGCGCGACGGCGAACTGGTGCTCTGGGAATCCAACAGCATCATCCGCTACCTGGCCAACCGCTATGCCGGCGAACGCCTCTATCCGCAGCAGGCGGCGCCGCGCGCGCGGGTCGACCAGTGGCTGGACTGGCAGGCCTCCGACCTCAACCGCTCGTGGAGCTATGCCTTCATGAGCCTGGTCCGGCAGTCGCCGGCGCACCGCGACGCGGCCCAGGTGGAGGCCTCGTTGCGCGGCTGGACGGGCTTCATGGAAATCCTCGAGGGACAACTGCTACGCACCGGCGCCTATGTCGCCGGCGAGACCTTCAGCCTGGCCGACATCGCCATCGGCCTGTCGGTCAACCGCTGGTACGAGACGCCGTTCGAGCATCCGTCGCTGCCAGCGGTGCGCGCCTATTACGAGCGCCTCGGCGCCCGTCCCGGCTTCCTCGCCCACGGCCGCAACGGCGTACCCTGAGCGAGGCGCGCGATCACTGGCCGAGTGCCTTGTTCAGGCGCTGCGCCAGGGCGGTAGTGTTGGCGCCGGCGGTATCCAGCAGCAGGTAGTCGTAGTCGGACTTGGCCACCGGGGCGATGCGATATTGCAGGACGCCCTCGACCACCTGCTGGCCGGCCGGCACGCTGAGGGTGCCGACACAGGACAGCACGCCGCTGTCGGGATCCTTCTCGAGGATCGCCACGTCGCGCAGCGCGCTGTCCTTGAACTCCGGCGAGCGCTCGGTGATCGCGCCCTGGAGGAAGATCCGCATCAGTTGGTCCTTCACGTCCGGCGAGGCACAGGCCTCGGCCTCCTTCTTCGCGCAGGCGCTCAACAGCAGCGCGGCGCCCAATACAGCGAGCACGGGTAGCTTCATCATCCCCTCGGGGGTCGGTTGGTGATGCGCAGTTGGACTGCGCCGCCGGCGAATGATTCCCAGGCCCCGCGCGGCGCCTGCCGCAGCCAGCACTGGCCAGCCGGCGCGTCTGCCAGTAGTCTGTCCGCCGCGCTGGCGACGCCGGCCCCACGCCAACTGGAGCAAGACATGTACCGAGACACCGTGACCCTCACCGTCAGCGCCGAGCAACGCGGCCGCGAAAGCGAGGCCGTGGACAACCCGAACGTCGCCATCGGCCTGGAAAGCGTCGAGCCGGGCGTGCTCAAGCTGCACTTCGAAGGCCAGCTGGACGCCCCGGAGAACGCTACCCACATCTGCTTCAGCCTGACCATCGGCCTCACCTACTACGGCCCGATCCTCGACGGCGCGGCCAGCGAGAACGGCGGCTGGATGACCTTCGAAAGCGACATGCTCGACCCGGCGCAACTGGCCTGAACCCGCGACGCGGTTGACAGCGCGCCGCGCAGCCCGTAGAAATTGCCCGTCCCCCTTTTTCCGGTATTCCACGGCATGTCCCTGTCCTTCGACTTCGAGCGTTTTCCGCTTGGCCCCGGCGCCAAGGCTCGGGGCCGTGCCGTTGCCGCGAAAAAATCGAAGAAACAGTCGCTCATTTGACCGGGGCGTGCTGTCCCGTCAGGTGAGCTGACAGGACACGCAGGCGCTCCCGCCTCCCGCCGAACCCCTTCCGCCCTCCTGACGCCGACAAGACGGTCAGCCACCAGGAGAGAGTCATGTCATCGTTCCAAGGTATCTGGGTCCCGCTGGTCACGCCGTTCCGCCATGGCGAGATCGACTTCGCCGCGCTGCCGCGCCTGCTCGACCACCTGCTGAATGCCGGTGTCGCCGGGGTCGTGGTCTGCGGTACCACCGGCGAAGCCGCGGCGCTCGAACACGGCGAACAGCTGCAATTGCTCGACGCCGTGCTCGAACGGGTGGCGCCGGAGCGCGTGGCGATGGGGCTGGCCGGCAACAACCAGGCGCAACTGCTGGCCTTCCAGCGCGAAGTGCTAGAGCGTCCGCTCGCCGGCCTGCTGGTGCCGGCGCCCTACTACATCCGCCCCTCCCAGGAGGCGCTGGTGCGCTTCTTCCATGGGGTCGCCGACGCGTCCAGCGTGCCGCTGATCGTCTACGACATTCCCTATCGCACCGGTGTGCGCATGGAACTGGAAACCCTGCGACGGATCGTCGGCCACCCGCGCATCGCCGCGATCAAGGACTGCGGCGGCAGCCTGGAAAACACCCTGGCATTGCTGGCAGACGGCCAGGTGGCGGTGCTCGCCGGCGAAGACCTGCAAATGTTCAACGCCTTCTGCCTGGGCGCCAGCGGTGCCATCGCCGCCTCCGCGCACCTGCACCCACAGCGCTTCGTCGCGCTTCACCGGCAGGTCGTCGAGGGCCGGCTGGAAGCGGCCCGGGCCAACTTCTTCGCGCTGTTGCCGTTGATCCGTGCGGCCTTCGCCGAACCCAACCCGGCGCCGGTCAAGGCCGGCCTGGCGCGCCAGGGACTGATCGGCGACGAGCTGCGCGCGCCCCTGCTGGGCTGCGGCGCGGCACTGGCGGAACGGCTCGGGAGCTTGCTCGCGGAGATCCCGGCGCGGCTCGCCTAGGCGTCGGCAGCCTCAGAACAGCGCCATCTGCCGGTCGACCAGGGTGGCGAAATCGTCGCCGACGAACGGCAGGATGGCGTCGGCCACCGGCTGCAACTGCTTGCCCACGTAGTGCTCGTAGTCGATGGCCGAACGCCGCGCCTCGAGCGGCTCGGGACCGGCGACGCTGATCACGTAGCTGATCCAGCCGCCGCTCTGGTACTGCCGCGGGCGCCCGCGCTCGAGGTTGTAGTCGTCGGCGATGCGCGCCGCGCGCACATGCGGCGGCACGTTGCGCTGGTAATCGTCGAGGCGCCGGCGCAGGCGCTTGCGATAGACCAGCAGGTCGTCCAGCTCGCCGGCCAGGGTCCGTCTTACGTAATCGCGCACGTAGTCCTGGTAGGGCTGGCGGTTGAAGATGCGCAGGTAGAGTTCCTGCTGGAAGCGCTGGGCCAGCGGCGACCAGTCGGTGCGCACGGTCTCCAGGCCCTTGAAGACCATCTCCTCGCCACCGTCGGCGCGGCGCACCAGGCCGGCGTAGCGTTTCTTGCTGCCCTCCTCGGCGCCGCGCACGGTGGGCATGAGAAAACGCCGGTAATGGGTCTCGAATTGCAGCTCGAGGGCGCTGTCGAGGCCGAATTCTTCTTTCAGGTGCTCGCGCCACCAGTCGTTGACCCGCGCCACCAGCGCCCGGCCGATGGCCGCGGCCTCCTCCTCGGCGCGGGGGCTGCCGAGCCAGACGAAGGTGGAGTCGGTATCGCCATAGATCACCGTATAGCCCTCGGCCTCGATCAGCTCGCGGGTACGGCGCATGATCCGATGCCCGCGCAGGGTGATGGACGAGGCCAGGCGCGGGTCGAAGAAGCGGCAGCCGCTGGAACCCAGCACCCCGTAGAAGGCGTTCATGATGATCTTCAACGCCTGCGAGAGCGGCTGGTTGCGTTCGCGCTTGGCCGCCTCGCGGCCCTCCCAGACCCGTGCGACGATGGCCGGCAGGCAATGCCGGGTACGCGAGAAGCGGGCGCCGCGAAAACCTTCCACCGAGTGCTCGTCGTCCGGCTGGCGCAGGCCTTCCACCAGGCCGACCGGGTCGATCAGGAAGGTACGGATGATCGACGGATACAGGCTCTTGTAGTCGAGCACCAGCACCGATTCGTAGAGGCCCGGCCGCGAGTCCATGACGAAGCCGCCGGGACTGGCTTCCGGGCGCTTCTCGCCGAGGTTCGGGGCGACGAAGCCGGCGCGGTGCATCAACGGCATGTACAGGTGGGTGAAGGCCGCCACCGAGCCGCCGCTGCGGTCCGCCGGCAGGCCGGTGACGGTGGCCCGTTCGAGGAGGAAGTCGAGCAGTTCGGTACGGGCGAAGATCCGCGTCACCAATTCGCAGTCCTTCAGGTTGTAGTGCGCGAGGGCCGGCTTGTCCTCGGCGAACATGCGATCGATCTCGTCCATCCGCTGGTACGGATTGTCGATCGCCTTGCCTTCGCCGAGCAGGGTCCGGGCGACGTTCTCCAGGCTGAACGAGGGGAAGCTCCAGGTCGCCGAGCGCAGCGCCTCGATGCCATCGATGATCAGGCGGCCGGCCGCCGCGGCGAAAAAGTGGTTGTTGCGGCTGCCGTGCTCGCGCCAGCCCATTTCGTCGCCGCCACGCCCCAGGCGCAGCGGCACCTTCAGGCGCTGGGCATGCTCATGCAGGACACGCAGGTCGAACTGCACCAGGTTCCAGCCGATGATGGCATCGGGATCGTGCTCGGCCAGCCACTGGTTGAGACGTTCCAGCAGCCCGGCACGGCTGTCGCAATAGTCGAGGCGGAAATCCACGGCCGCGGCATCGCCGTTGGCCGGGCCGAGCATGTATACCTGGCGCTGGCCGCAGCCTTCCAGGGCGATGGAGTAGAGATCGCCGCGGGCGTTGGTCTCGATGTCCAGCGACACCAGGCGCAGGCGCGGGCGATAGTCCGGAGCCGGCTTCAGGCGCCGGGCGAGCAGGCTGCCGTCAGCCTCGACACTCGCCTCCAGGCTGACCGGCGCGGTGATGAAGCGCTCCATCAGGTAGCGCTCCGGCGGCCGGATATCGGCCTCAAACACCTCGACGCCGGCCTGGCGCAAGCGTTTCTCCAGATTCATCAGTTGGCGATGCTGCTGGCAGTACAGGCCGAGCACCGGCCGCTGCTGGAAGTCGCGCAGCGCCAGCGGCCGCAGCTCGGCGCCAGTCTCCCCGGCGAGCAGGGACTCGACGCGCCCGCGCTGCTCGGCGAGGACGAACGCCACCGACGGCTGCGGCGGCAGCCGCACCTGCCGCGGGCCCTGCTCGGTCGCCAGCCAGAACGCGACTTCCGTGCCGGCCGGCGTATCGCGCCAGTGCCGGGTCAGGACGAACCCTTGCAGTAACTCCACCATCGACCCCGAATCTCTCGCATCCGCCGATTCTACCCGGCCTGCCTTGGGAACGCTGGCATCTTCGGTCAGCCGGCAGCAGCCAGGCGCTTGTAGAAATAGGTGGTGGGACAGGGCGTGCCGTCCGGCATCAGGGCGTAGTCCGGAATTTCCCCGACCCGTGTCCAGCCGGTCTTCAGGTACAGCCGTTCGGCGGCGCTGCCGCTGACCGTGTCCAGCACCAGCAGGGACTTGCCGCAGGCCCGGGCGAGCCGGTCCAGCTCGCCCATCAGCGCCTCGCCGATGCCGCGCCGACGCGCACGCCGGTGCACCAGCATCTTCGCCACGTCGGCGCGGTGCGGCTGGTTCGGCGGTTGGTCGAGGAGCAGTTGCACGGTACCGACGATCCGCCCCTCCGCTTCCGCCACCAACAGCAGGCGTTCATCGCCCGCCACGCTCTCGCCGACGCCGCGCCAGAAAGCCAGCGCCCGCTCCCGCGGCAACGGCCACATGAAGCTGACCGAAGCCCCGCCTTCCACGCAGTCCAGCAGTACCTCGGCCAGTTCGTCCAGGCGCGCCAGGATCTCCTCGCCAGCCAGGCGGCGAATCGTCGGTTCGGTCATCGCGGGCAAGCTCCAATGCAAGGTCGAATTTCCAATATATTGGACAGTGACTATCATGGACGAGAAAAATCCGCCAGGGCCACTCATGGATATCGACGAACTGATTGCCCGACGCCTAGCCGCCCTGCGCAAGGAGCGCGAGCTGACCCTCGCCCAACTGGCCGAACGCTGCGCGGTGAGCAAGGCGATGATCTCGCGCATCGAGCACAACCAAAGCAGCCCCACCGCCAGCGTCCTCGGCCGTCTCGCCGGCGGCCTGGGGGTCGCCCTCTCCGAGCTGCTCGGCGACGCGCAGGCGCCGGCCGAACCGCTCTGCCGGCGCGCGCAGCAGGAAGTGTGGGAAGACCCGGCCAGCGGCTACCGCCGCCGCCAGGTCGGCGCTCGCGATCCGCGCAGCGGCTGCGAGATGGTGGAAGTGGAGATCCCGGCGAACGCCCGCCTCGACTATCCCCGCTGGGGCGGCCGGCCCTACCGGCAGCGCCTGTGGCTGGTCGAGGGTGCGCTGCGGGTGGATTACGGCGAGCAGTCGTTCCACCTGCAACGCGGCGACCGCCTGGACTTCGGCGTCGACCGCGCGGTGACCTTCGCCACCGCCGGGCAAGCCTGCCGCTACCTGCTGGTGATCCTCCACGACTAGTCGTGCGGCTTTTTCCGCCGGCGCTCCGGCGACCAGTCGAGGGCGCCGACCCGGTGCAGGTAGAACAGTCCGACCAGCAGCAGGGAGACGAACAGCGTCGCCTCGACGAAACCCGCCCAGCCATTCTCCCGTAGCGACACCGCCCAGAGGTAGAGGAACGGCATCTCGATGCCGAAGATCACGAACAGCATGGCGACCAACGCGTACTTGACCGAGAAGCGCAAGCGCGACGAGCCGGTGGAATCCACCCCCGACTCGAACGGCAGGTTCTTCGCCCGGCCATGCGATCGGCCGCCCAGCACCCGGCCCAACCCCAGCATGAGCAGGCAAAGGGCGAGCGCGCCGAAGAGGTAGGCGAGCAAGGCCCAGGTCGCGGGAGCGAAGGATGCGTACATGATGGTCGCCCCTCAGCCCTGACGGGTCGCCAGCTTGAGAATGACGATGCCGGCCACGATCAGCCCCACCGCCAGCAGCCGCAACGGGCTCGGGCTTTCGCCGAAGAGCAGGATGCCCAGGGCGAAGGCGCCGACCGCACCGATGCCGACCCAGATGGTGTAGGCCGTGCCGAGGGGCAGGGTTTTCATGGAAACGGCCAGCAGGCCGAAGCTGAGGATCATGAACAGCAGGGTGACCAGGCTTGGCCACAGGCGGGTGAAGCCGGCCGACTCCTTCATGGCCGTGGCCCAGACGATTTCGAAGACACCGGCGAGCAAGAGATAGATCCACGCCATTTTCAGCCTCTCTGCAGGGTCGTCCCCGCGCAATGAAAGAGGGAAAACGGGTCGTCCCGCTTCCGGCTGAAAGTGCGTGCCGCCCGGGCGGGCGTCAGTCACCGACGGCAGCGATCCTAGCGCGTTGCCGATGCCGGGTGAACGCCTGCGCCGACGGAGTTGTTTCGCCGCGTTTCCGCGCCGCGCCCGCCGGGACGCTCGGCAGGATTGATCTAGACTTTCGCAGGATCGTGCAAGGCGTCCGTTTCGTCCTTCGCGCACACTTCGCCCGATGCATCCCTGCCTGATAAGAGATAACGCCCTGCCCGGGCCTTTCCGTGGAGAATCAGCATGCCCACCTCGCTCGTCCTGAACGGCAAGAACGTCACCCTCGACGTCGATCCCAACATGCCCCTGCTCTGGGCCATCCGGGAAAGCGCCGGCCTGCACGGCACCAAGTTCGGCTGCGGCATGGCCCAGTGCGGCGCCTGCACCGTGCAGCTGGACGGCACCGCGGTACGTTCCTGCGTGCTGCCGGTCTCCGCGGTCGCCGGCAAGCGCGTCACCACCATCGAGGGTATCCAGAGCAAGCCCGGCAAGGCCGTGCAGGACGCCTGGGTCAAGCTCCAGGTACCGCAGTGCGGCTACTGCCAGTCCGGCCAGATCATGTCCGCCACCGCGCTGCTGGAGCAGAACGCCAGCCCCAGCGACGCCGACATCGATGCCGCGATGAACGGCAACATCTGCCGCTGCGCCGCCTATGTGCGGATCCGCGCCGCCATCCACGAAGCCGCCGACACCCTGAAGGCCTGACGCCATGAACAGCAAGATCGATCTGAGCAACGCCCTGCCCGGCTCGCGCCGCGGCTTCCTCAAAGGCGCCGCGGTGGTCGGCCTGACCATCGGCTTCCAGTGGAGCGGAGCCCGGCGTGCCCTCGCCGCGGCCCTGCCGGACGCCGGCTTCGCGCCCAACGCCTTCCTGCGGATCGCCCCGGACGACAGTGTCACGGTGATCGCCAAGCACGTGGAGATGGGCCAGGGTGCCTATACCGGTATCGCCACCATCGTCGCCGAGGAACTCGACGCGGACTGGAGCAAGGTCCGCGTGGAAAGCGCGCCCGCCGACGCCAAGCGCTACGCCAACCTGGCCTTCGGCACCATGCAGGGCACCGGCGGCAGTTCGGCGATGGCCAACTCCTGGATGCAATTGCGCGAGGCCGGGGCCAAGGCGCGCGCGATGCTGGTCGAGGCCGCCGCCCGCCGGTGGCGAGTGCCGGCCACCGAACTGCGCACCCGCGACGGCTTCGTCGAACATCCGGCCAGCCAGCGCAAGGCCAGCTACGGTTCGCTGGCCGCTGCGGCGGCGGAACTGCCGGTGCCGGAAAAAGTGCAATTGAAGGATCCCAAGGACTTCCGCCTGATCGGTCACCAGGCGCCGCGCGTCGACGTTCCCGGCAAGACCGACGGCAGTGCGCAATTCACCCTCGACGTCAGCCTGCCCGGCATGCTGGTCGCCCTGCTCCAGCGCCCGCCGCTGTTCGGCGCTACGGTGAAATCGTTCGACGCCACGGCGACTAGGGCGATTCCGGGGGTGGTCGAGGTGGTCCAGGTGCCGCACGGCGTGGCGGTGGTCGCCAAGGGCTTCTGGGCGGCGAAGCAAGGCCGCGACGCGCTCAAGGTCGAGTGGGACGAGAGCAAGGCCGAGAAGCGTGGTTCCGAGGCGCTGATGGCGGAGTACCGCAAGCTCGCCGAGCAACCCGGCAAGCCCGCGCGCAGGGACGGCGACGCCGCCAAGGCGGTGGCCGGGGCGACCCGCAGGATCGCCGCCAGCTACGAGTTCCCGTTCCTCGCCCATGCGCCGATGGAGCCGCTGGACGCGGTGGTCAGGCTGACCGCCGACAGCTGCGAGATCTGGGCCGGCGACCAGTTCCAGACCGTCGACCAGGGCAACGCGGCGCGCACCGCCGGGCTGAAGCCGGAGCAGGTGAAGATCAATACGCTCTACGCCGGCGGCAGCTTCGGCCGGCGCGCCAACGCCTGGTCGGACTATATCGTCGAGGCGGTATCGATCGCCAAGGCGCTGGGCGCCAACGGCGTGCCGGTGAAGCTGCAATGGACCCGCGAGGACGACATCCACGGCGGTTTCTACCGGCCGATGTACTACCACCGGCTCGAAGCCGGGCTCGACGCCGACGGCAAGCTGGTCGGCTGGCAACATCGCATCGTCGGCCAGTCGATCCTGGAAGGCACGCCGTTCGCCGCGGTGATGGTCAAGGACGGCATCGACGCCACCTCGGTGGAAGGCGCCGCCAACCTGCCCTATGCGGTGCCCAATGTCTCGGTCGAGCTGAGCACCACCCAGGTCGGCGTGCCGGTCCTGTGGTGGCGGGTGGTCGGCAGCTCGCACACGGTCTACGCGGTGGAGGCGTTCATCGACGAGGCGGCGCAGGCCGCCGGCAAGGACCCCTACCTGTTCCGCCGCGACCTGCTGGCAGAGCAGCCGCGCCTGCGCGGCGTGCTCGAACTGGCTGCGGAAAAGGCCGGCTGGGACCCGTCCAGGCCGCTGCCCGCCGGGCGCGGGCGCGGGATCGCGGTGACCGAGGCATTCAAGACCTTCGTCGCCCAGGTGGTCGAGGTCTCGGTGGACAAGGACGGCAAGCTGAAGGTCGAGCGGGTGGTCTGTGCGGTGGACTGTGGCATCCCGATCAACCCGGACGTGATCGCCGCGCAGATGGAGGGCGGCATCGGCTTCGGCCTCGGCGCGATCCTGCACAGCGCGATCACCCTGAAGGACGGCAAGGTCGAGCAGAACAACTTCGACGGCTACCAGGTGCTGCGGATCGCCGAGATGCCCAAGGTCGAAGTGCACATCGTGCCCTCCGGCGAAGCGCCCACCGGGGTCGGCGAACCCGGTGTGGCGCCCATCGGCCCGGCGCTGGCCAATGCGATCTTCGCCGCCACCGGGCAACGCCTGTACAACCTGCCCTTCCCCACCTCCTTCGCCAAGGCCTGAGCGAGACGCCCGCCGGCAGCTCCACGGCTGCCGGCGCGGCGCGGGCGGCCCTCCGAGGATCGCCGCCGACCATACGGGTCCCCCCGGTGTCGCGCCGATTTGCCTCCGCCCGGCGTCGGGCGCAGACTTCAGCGTCCATTCGCCCGCGTAGCCAAGCATGACCGAGCCTCTCCCTTCTTCGTCCCTGGGCCCCGCCCTGCGTCGCTGGCGCCTGCTGCACCGGGTCAAGCAAACGCATGCCGCCGAATTGCTCGGCGTGGCGCAATCGACCATCTCGCGCTGGGAATCCGGTACCCAGGCGCTGCTGGTGGAGGAACGGGCACGCCTGGAGCGTCTGCTCGGCGCCCGCCTGGAAGCCGCCGCCGACCAGGCACTGGCCCGCCTGGTCGAGGCCAACCCGCAACCCGTGCACCTGATCTGCGACCTCACCCATCGCCTGTTGGCCTGTTCGCCGGCACGCGCCGCGCAATTCGGCGTGCCTCTCGGCGAACTGCTCGACCGTTCGCTGTGGCCCTATTGCAGCGAGGAAATCCTCCGCCAGGAAGCCACCCTCGAGGAACTCGGCTGGCGCGAACTGCTGGCACCGCCGGCGCTGGAGTTCGCCAGCGGAGCGAACGCCTCGGCCATCGTGCCGATCCGGCGCAGCCGTTGCCGCTGGACCCGCATGACCCTCTCGGACGGACGCGCGGTGCGCCTGGTGGAAACCCTCTGAACGTCGCCGCGGATATTTTATCCATGGACCTTCAGCACCGCCGCGCCTAGGCTTGCAGGCTCGTTTCACCGGTAGCGGAGCCCGCGCCATGTCCCTCGAACTGCTGAGCAACCGCCTCGAATTCCTCCGCGAAGCCGAACGCCTGAAAGACGTCCTGCGCTCCGCGCACACCTCCTCCGGCCGCCCGGAAAGCACCGCCGAACATAGCTGGCGGCTGTGCCTGATGGCACTGGCCTTCGAGGACCAACTGGCCGGCCTGGACCTCGGCAAGGTCCTGCGCATGTGCGTGGTCCACGACCTCGGCGAAGCGATCCACGGCGACATCCCCGCCGTCGAGCAGGCCGCGCACCCGGACAAAGGCGAACAGGAACGCGCCGACCTGTTGCAGCTGACCCGTCACCTCGACGCGCCGCTGCGCGACCGCCTACTCGCCCTGTGGGACGAATACGAGCGCGGCGAGTCCGCCGAAGCCCTGGCAGTGAAGGCCCTGGACAAGCTGGAAACCCTGCTCCAGCACACCCAGGGCGACAATCCGGCGGACTTCGACTATGCCTTCAACCTCGACTACGGCCGTCGCTATACCGACCGCGCACCGCTGTTCAAGACCCTGCGCGAGCTACTCGACGCCAGGACCCGACAGCGCCTCGCAGCTCGGCGCGACGCCTAGCGTGCGCCCGCCCGGGCAGCGTTACCAGCGCCACCGCCTACGTAGCTCGCCATGGCTACAGGGAAGCGGCTGGCACGTTTCCACCGACCGGGGCCTGTCCTGCACGCCTCAGTAAAGGCGCGCCTTGATCAGCGGCCGCAGCAGGTAGTTGAGCACGCTGCGCTTGCCGCTGAGGATGTCCACCTCGGCGACCATCCCCGGAATGATCGGCAATACCTCCTCGCCGCGCTTCAACTGGCTGCCATCGGTCTTGATCAGCACCTGGTAGTAGGACTCCTTGCCATGCGGGGTGTCCTCCTCGATGGTGTCGGCACTGATCTGCTCCAGGGTGCCCTTGAGGTCGCCGTAGATGGTGTAGTCGTAGGCGGTGATCTTCACCTTGGCCGGCATGCCGGGAACCAGGAAGGCCACGTCGCGCGGCTTGATCTTCGCCTCCACCAGCAGACGCTCCTCTACCGGGATCACTTCCATGATCGGCTCGCCGGGCTGGATCACCCCGCCGCGGGTGTTGATCAGCACGGTGTTCACCCGCCCGCGCACTGGCGACAGGATCTCGGTGCGGCGCAACTGGTCCTGGCGCTGCTGGACGATCGGTTCCAGGGCGCTGAGATCGGCCTTGCGCTGTGCGCGCTCGGTATAGGCATCCTGGAAATAGGTGCTTTTCAGCTCGGTCAGCTTGCCGCTGAGGGTGGCGATGTCCTGGCTCAGCTTGAGCGCCTCCATCTGGCTCACCGCACGCTTGGCCACCAGCGGGCGAACCAGGTCGAGCTGGCTCTGCGCCAGGTGGATCTGCCGCTGGATCGCCTGGGTGCCCTCCACCAGTTTGTCGCGGCGCGACTTGAACAGCTCGCGTTCGGAACGCGCCAGCGGCCCCTCGGGATCGACGTCCGGCGGGAACTCGATGCTCTTCTTGCCTAGCACCTCGGCGTCGAGCCGGGCAATGGCCGCGCGCAGCACGCTGGCCTGGTTCGCCGACTCCTGGAAGTTGGTGAGGAAGCGCGTCTCGTCGAGGCGCACCAGCGGCTGGCCGACTTCCACCAGGTCGCCCTCCTTCACCAGCAGGCGGTCGAGGATACCGCCCTCCAGGCTCTGGATCTTCTGGATGCGGCTGAACGGCACGACCCGACCGTCGCCGCGGGTCACCTCGTCCAGTTGCGCCCAGGCCGCCCAGCCGATGAACAGCAGCACGCAACCGAGCAGGGTCCAGAGCAGCGGCCGGTAGACCGGGTGGGTAGCCGCCAGCAACGGGTCGGCCAACTGCCGGCGCAGGGCGGCGGCGTCGCGGTCAGAGTCCATGGTTGCCTCCTTCGGCGGCCTGCGGTGCCTGTACCTGGTTGCCCTGCACCACCTGCTCCAGCGGGCCGTCCATGATCACCCTGCCCTGGCGCAGGACCACCGCACGCTCGACCAGGGCGAGCATGCTTTTCTTGTGGGTGGTGATGACCAGGGTGCGCTTGCCCAACCATTGCTGCAGGTAGTCGATGACCTGTTTCTCGCTGCCCTGGTCGAAGGCCGCGGTCGGCTCGTCGAGCAGCAGGATCGGAGGGTCCTGTAGCAGCACCCGGGCCAGCCCGACGGCCTGGCGCTGGCCGCCGGACAGGCTGGCGTTGCCCTGGATCGGCATGTCCAGCCCCAGCGGGTGGCCGCGGACGAAGGCGCCCAGGCCGACCCCGTCGAGGGTCTCCAGCAGTTCCTCGTCGCCCAGCGCGGCGTTCTCCAGGTTGAGGTTGTCGCGCAGGCTGCCATGGAACAGCGCCACGTCCTGCGGCAGGTAGCCGATACCGCGCTGGCGGTCGGCTGGGTCGATCTGGGTCAGGCTGACGTCGTCCAGCAGCAGGCGTCCCGCCTGCGCGTCGAGCAGGCCGCTGAGCAGGCGCAGCAGGGTCGACTTGCCGGCGCCGTTGCCGCCGAGCAGCGCCACCCGCTCGCCGGCGCGGATGTTCAGGGCCTGCACGTCGACCACCGGCGGGCTGTCGCCGTGGGCCAGGCGCACGCCCTCCAGGCGGTAATGTCCCTGCAGGCGCTCCTTGTGCACGAAGCGCTTGCCCTGGGGGCGCTCCTGCTCGGCGCTCATCAGTTGGTCGAGGCCTTCCATCGCCACCTTGGTGTGCTGCCAGCGACCGAGGATGCCGGCCGCCTGCGACAGCGGTGCGATGGCCCGCGAGGCGAGGATCGAGCAGGCCACCAGGCCGCCGACGGTCATCGCGCCCTCGCTGATCCGATAGACGCCGAAGACCACCACGCCGACGTAGCAGAGCTGCTGAACGATGCTCGCCGAGTAGCTCAGGGTCGAGGCCAGGGTATGGGTCTTCATCGCCGTGCCGGCCAGTTCGCCGGTCAGGGTTTCCCATTGGTGCAGGCAGCGGCCTTCGGCGCGGGTCGCCTTGACCGTCTCCAGGTGTTCGAAGGCTTCCAGCAGCACGCCGTTCTTCATCGCCCCTTCGCGCAGGTTCTGCCGCGACAGGTGGCCGAGCAGGCGCTGGGTCAGCAGCCCCGGCAGGATCATCAGCACGCAGGCCACCAGCGGCACCCAGACCACATGGCCGCCGATCACGGCGATGATCAGCAGGAAGATCGCCACGAACGGCAGGTCGCTGATCAGCGCCGCGCTGGACGAGGTGAAGAACTCGCGCACCGACTCGAACTCCCGCACCTGGGTACTGAAGGCGCCCATCGACGCCGGCTTGGCGGCGACCCGGGTGCTCAGCACGCGGGAGAACAGCAGGGTCGAGAGTTGCAGGTCGAGGCGCTTGCCGAGCACGTTGAGCAGGTGGCCGCGCATGATCCGCAGGACCCCGTCGAGGACGATCGCCAGGGCCACGCCGCTGGCGAGGATCCACAGGGTGTCGAACGCCGCGTTGGGCACCACGCGGTCGTAGACCTGCATGGCGAACAGTGCCGAGGCGACCGCCAGGACGTTGGCCACCAGCGCCGCGGCGGTGACCTCGGCGTAGGAACGCCAGAGCCGCTTGAGCGGGCCGAAGAACCAGTGCTCGGGCAAGGCGCTGGCGTAGTCGCCGACCCGCCCGTCCGGGCGGTAGCGACACTTGGCGAAGATCGCCGTGCCACTGTACAGCGCTTCCAGCTCGGCCAGCGGCATCCTCTGGCTTCCGCCGTCGCTCTGCGGCACCAGCACCTCGGCGTGCTCGCCGTCGTTGCCCACCAGCACCAGGGCGCGGCCGTCGTCGAGCAGCAGCAGGGCCGGCAGCAGGTAGCGGTCGATCCGGCGCAACGGCTGGCGGGTGACCTGGGCGGTGATGTCGGCGCGGCGCAACGCGCGGGCCACCAGGTGCAACGGCAGGCGACCGTGCTCCAGCGGCATGCCGTCCACCAGTTCGGCGTCGCCGAGTGGCCGGCCGAGCTGCCGGCAGAGCAGCAGCAGGCCCTGGCGCAACGGGTCGACGATGGGGTCGTGGTTGAGGATCACGACGTTATCCGGGGTTTTCTCAGCTTCCATGATTCAGCCGGTTCTCCAATAGCGGACCCAACAGGCCGACTTGCGCGGCCGCCCGATACTCGATGCGCTTGCGTTCGATCCGCAGGTTGATCAGTTGCCGCTCTGCCTCGAACCGCTCGCGCTGCACGTTGAGCAGGTCGATCACGTCGCGCCGGCCAACCTCGAACTGTTCGCGATACAACTCGCCGACCTGCTCCGACTCGGTCACCTGCTGGGTCAGCGACTGTTCCCGCCAGCGCAGCGTGTCGCCGTTGTCGAAGAGGTTCTGCAGTTGCCGGCGGATGTCGCGCTGCATCGCGTCGGCGCTCCATTTCGCCGATTCCAGGCGCTGCTGCGCGGCGGTCGGCCGGCGGAAGTTGGAAAGCCCCTGGAAGGTGTCCATGCGGAAGCGCAGGGATACCACCGAGTCGCTTTCCGGATGCCCGCCGATCTCCCGGCGCAGCGCGCTGGCCTCCAGGTTCAGTTGCGGCAGCAGCGACGCCTTGGCCTCGCGGACCTCGGCCTCGGCGACATTGGCGTCCTCCAGGGCCTTGCGCTGCAAAGGCGATTCGCGGATCACCCGCGCCATATCGCTGGCCGCCAGGTAGCGTTGCAGCGACATCGGCTCGGGCTCCACCA
This sequence comes from Pseudomonas sp. HMSC065H01, assembly GCF_001815235.1. Taxonomy (NCBI): domain Bacteria; kingdom Pseudomonadati; phylum Pseudomonadota; class Gammaproteobacteria; order Pseudomonadales; family Pseudomonadaceae; genus Pseudomonas; species Pseudomonas sp. HMSC065H01. Next base: position 25,056 of record NZ_KV819836.1, read on the forward strand.
GGTCGGCGGGCTCCTGGCCGACCAGGATCGCGTACTGGTTGCGCGCGTCCTGCAGGTTGCCCTTCTCCAGCGACAACTGCTCCTGGGCCCGCGACAGTTCCAGATTGGCGCGATCCAGCTCGCTGCGGTCGGCGTAGCCGTCGCCGCCGCGCGCCTGGGTCATCTCGCGGATGCCGTCGAGGCGCTGGATGTGTTCGCGCACCGCCTCCACCCGGCGCTCCGAGGCAAGCACGTCGAGGTAGGTCTCGACGATATCCAGCGCCGCATCGTCGCGCGCCACCAGCACCGCCTCGGACAGCTTGCGCTGGGTCGCGCTGGCGCTGTCGACCTTGCTCGTCACCCGACCCCAGTCGTACAGCATCTGCGACGCGGTGAGATCGTAGACGATCTCGCCGAAGTCGAACTCCTGCGGCCCCCCGGACATCGTCACGGAGGGGTAGTACCCCCCTTTGGCCATCTCCACCTCGGTGCCTGCACGGTCCGCTTCGGCCATCGCGGATCGTACTTCCGGGTGGATCGCCAGCCCTGCCCTGACCGCCTGGTCGAGGGGCATGGCCGACGCGAACATCGGCAGACCCAGGGAAAGGAGCCAGATGGCTCCCTTCCCATGCCGCCGTCCCTTGCGCGCGTACTGCCTGCGCCCGCGCATCAGACCACGACCTGTACCGTGTTGTCCTCGATCAGCAGGGTGGTACTGCCGAAGGTGTAGACGTCGTAGGTAATGCCGTTGATCAGTTGCGTGGTACCGGTATTCACCGCGCCCACCACGTTCAGGGTGTCGTTGTTCTCGCCAGTGATCTGCAACGTGTTGTTGGCATCGGTGATGGCATCCACCTCCGCCGCGGTCAGGGTCAGCACGCTACCCGAATCGCCCTTGCCGAGGTCGATGCGCTCGAGGTTGCTGAGCGTGCCGACGCCGACGGCGTTGTAGTCGAGGTCGATGCCGTTGGCCAGGACCAGGGTGTCGAACCCGGCGCCGCCATCGATGCTGACGAAATCGGTCGCGGTGATCTGGATGGTGTCGTTGCCGTTGCCGGCCACCACGTGATCGCCGGTGCCCACGTTGAAGATCAGGTCGCTGCCGTCGCCGCCGTTGATGTGCTCCGAACTGCCGTTGGCGCCGGACAGCACGTCGTCGCCGGAAGTACCGTTGACATCGATCTGGCCGATGTTGAGCGACAGTCCGTTGGGGGTCAGGGTGATCCCGTAGGCGGCGCTGTCGTTGCCGTTGCTGTCGGTGGACACCAGGTTGAACGAGATCTGCGAGCCGAGGTTGAGGATGTCGGTGATGTTCAGCCCCAACTGGGTGAGGATGGTCGGGCTCAGCAGGTTCAGCGAGAAGTTGCCGGACGAGTCCGCCTGGATCGGCAGCAATTCGACGTTCAACGCCGGGGTGATGACCCGGATCACCACGCTGGAGTTGGGCTCGGTGGTGCCGCTGAAACCGAAACGCGGGTTCAGCGGGTTGAGGCTGACGTCGAGGCCGAAGTTACCGATGGTCACCGGTTGCTCGATGCTGGTGCCGATGCCGATGCTCGCCGTGTTGCTCGGGTTGCCGGCCGGGTCGCGACCGACCACCGACACCTGGGCATTGAGCAACTGGTCCCAACTGAAGTCGATATCCAGGTCGGTGAGCAGGTTCAGCGACGCCAGCCCGCTGTTGTCGGCGGTCACCGTGGCGGTGGCGGTCACCCCGCCGACGTCGACGGTGACCGTCAGCTCGGTGCCCGGCTCCGCCGAGATGGTCAGGATGTTGCCGACCAAGGACAGCACCGGGGTCGCCGGCGGAATGGTGTCGATGGTGAACGGCACCGGGGTCGACGCGGTGCCGCCGTTGATGTCGGCGGTGACGGTCGAGGCGCCCTCCGGGAACGGGCCCATGCCGCCGGGAGGCGTCAGGGTCAGGGTCAGGTTGCCGGCGGCGATGTCGCCGGCGGTGAGGGTATGGCTGACCTCGGCCTCGTAGCCGTTCTGCCCGGCGAACTTGACCGTGACCACCTGGCCGACCTGCATGGTCGGACGGACCGTCACATCGACCTGGATGCCGTCGCCGATCTCCGCGGCGTTGATCCAGGTATCGGCGGCTTCCGGCACGCTGATGGTCGGCGGCGCCAGGTCCGGCGCGTTGATGGTGGCCGGCCCGCTGACGTTGCCGGCGGCGTCCACGGCAACCCCGGCGATCAGTTCGCCGGTGATCAGCGGCGGCGCGAACGGCAGGCTGAAGTTGCCGGCGCCGTCGACGGTGACCGTGATCGGGTTGGCGGTGTCGCCGTTGACCACGATACGCACCTGACTGTTCGGCTCGGCGGTGCCGGTCAGCAGCGCGCCGTCGGCGCTGATGCTCAGCAGCGGAGCGGACGGCGCCACCGAGTCCACCGTGGTGCTGGCCGGACCGCTGGCGTTGCCCGCGGCGTCTTCGGCGACGGCGTTGATCACCGTACCGTTGGCCAGCGGCGTGCCGGGGGTGAAGGTCCAGTTGCCACTGCCGTCGGCGGTGGTCTCGCCGATCGGGTTGCCGTTGCCGTCGGTGAG
>NZ_KV819836.1:27687-28425 GCF_001815235.1 Pseudomonas sp. HMSC065H01
CCTGGGCCACGGCGTTGACCACCGTGCCGTTGACCAGCGGCGTGCCCGGTGTGAAGGTCCAGTTGCCGCTACCGTCGGCGAGGGTCTGGCCGATCGGGTTGCCATTGCCATCGGTGAGGATCACCCGGACGCCGGGTTCGGCGGTGCCGCTGAGTTCGACACCATTGCTCGGGTCGATCACCGGGGTGGCCGGGGCCACCGCGTCCACCGTGGTGCTGACCGGACCGCTGGTGTTGCCGGCGGCGTCCTGGGCCACCGCATTGATCACCGTGCCGTTGGTCAGCGGTGTGCCCGGAGTGAAGCTCCAGTTGCCGCTGCCATCGGCGGTGGCCTGCCCTATCGGGTTGCCGCCGCCGTCGGTGAGGATCACCGTGGCCCCGGCTTCGGCGGTACCGCTGATCACCGTACCGTTGCTCGGATCGAGCACCGGGGTGGCCGGGGCTACCGAGTCCACCGTGGTGCTGGCCGGGCCGCTGGTGTTGCCGGCGGCGTCCTGGGCCAGCGCATTGATCACCGAGCCGTTGGCCAGCGGCGTGCCGGGCGTGAAGCTCCAGTTGCCGCTGCCGTCGGCGGTGACCTGGCCGATCGGGTTGCCGTTGCCGTCGGTGAGGATCACTTTGGCGCCGACCTCGGCGGTGCCGGTGATCACGCTGCCGTTGCTGGCATTGATCACCGGCGTGGCCGGCGCCACCGTATCCACCGTGGTGCTGGCCGGACCGCTGGTATTGCCGGCCGGGT
>NZ_KV819837.1:0-115389 GCF_001815235.1 Pseudomonas sp. HMSC065H01
CGACGAAGTCGTAGTCGTAGCGCAGTTGCCAGGAGCGCTCGCCGGCGCTGGTGAAGTTGCGCACCTGGATGTCGTTGACCAACGGGGTGCTGGTGCCGGCGATGTAGAGCATCCCGTCGTCGCCGTACATGCGCTGGTAGCCTGCGCCGAGGCTGTGGCCGCCGCGGGTCGCGCTGAAGAAACCGGTCAGCGCGCGATTCTCCAGTTCACCGAGCTTCGCGGCACCTTCGTCGCGCGTGTCGAAGAGCCCGACGCTGGCGCCCAGGCGCCAGCCGCCGAAGCTCTGCTTGTGGCTCAAGCTGTAGTAGTCCTGCCGGTAGATGTCTTGCAGTCGCGCCTGCCACAGCCCGACCTGGCTGCGCTCGGCATTGAAGCGGTACTCCGCGCCCAGGTAGTCGAAACGGTCGGAGAACGCCCCGCCGCGCCCATCCACCGAGAGGTCCTGGTGGTCGCTGGAGTTGCGCTGGCTGAGCGAACGCATCTGCCCGCCGTGCAGGGTCAGGCCGGCGATTTCCCTGGAGGTCAGCATGCCGCCCTGGAAGGTCTGTGGCAGCAGGCGGCCGTCGTTGCGCAGGAGGATTGGCAGTTCCGGCAGCAGTTCGCCGAGCTTCAGCTCGGTATTCGACAGCTTCAGCTTCGGCGCCACGCCCAGTCGCGCGTAGTCGTCCGCTGCGCGTCCGTCGGCGTGGCGTGGCAGCAGCCCGGAGCCAGCACGATCAGGGCTGCTGTCGAGCTTCAGGCCGAGCTGGCCGATCAGCTCGACGCCGAGGCCCAGGGTGCCCTGGGTATAGCCGGACTTCGCCTGTAGGAGAAAGCCTTGGGCCCACTCCTCCTGTTTCGACTGCGCCGCGCCGGGCTGGCGGAAGTCGCGATTGAAATAGAGATTGCGCAGGCCGAGGCTGACGCTGGCGTCTTCGATAAAGCCCTCGGCGCCGGCGAGCGACGGCAGGCCGGCCAGCAGGACCGGAGCGAGCGAGGCGGATTTCAGCAGGTTCGGAGCGGAACGGGTCATTGTTGTTTTTCCTTTTCCCAGGCCGAAGCGAGCCGTGGAGCGCTGCGGCTCCAGGCGATGTGTCTCTCGTCGAAGGTGCGACGCCTCCTGCCCCGCCGCGACGGTACAGGGAGGCGCCAGGGAGCGCGTTACGAAGGGGCGGCGCTCTGGTTGTCGTGTCGCATGCAGGCGATCAGGCTTTGCGCCTGCCCATCCGGCAGGCGATCTCGAACGCCTGGCGGGTGGCGCCGACGTCGGCCCTTCCCTGCCCGGCGATATCGAAGGCGGTACCGTGGGCCGGCGTAGCGATGGGGATCGGCAGGCCGCCCTGGACGGTTACGCCGCGGGAGAAGCCCATCAGCTTGATCGCGATCTGCCCCTGGTCGTGGTACATGGTCACCACCGCGTCGAAGGCACGGGCGTCGCCCTGCACCTTGAGGAAAATGGTGTCGGCGGGATACGGGCCGTCGGCGGCGATCCCCTGTTCGCGCGCCTTCTGCACCGCCGGAGCGATGATGTCCAGCTCCTCGCGGCCGAAGCTGCCGTTGTCGCCGTTGTGCGGGTTCAGTCAGCAGACGCCGATGCGCGGCCGCGCCAGGCCGCTGCGGCGCAGCGCGTCGTCGATCAGGCGGATCGCCTCCCCTACCCGCTCCTGGCTGAGCAGGCCCGGCACCTCGGCCAGGGCTACGTGGGAGGTCACCCGCGAGGTCCAGAGGTCGTCGAGGACGTTGAACTCGCAGAACGGGCCGCCGAACCCCAGGCGCTCGGCGAACCAGTGCAACTCGTCGCTGTGGTCCATGCCGGCCATGTGCAGCGAGGTCTTGTTCAGCGGGCCGAAGAGGATCGCGTCGGTCCTGCCGCTGCGGGTCAGTTCGAGGGCCAGCGCGAGGGTTTCCAGGCTGTAGCGGCCACCGACGGCGCTCGCTTCGCTGCGTGGGAACTCGTCCCCGCCCTGGCTGAGCCAGGGATGCAGCAGTGGCGTGGCGTCGGCGAAATCCAGGGTCTCCAGCGCGTCGATGCGCCGGTAGGGGAATTCGCAGCCGGCGATGCGCATGCCGCGGCGCATTTCCGCTTCGTCGGCGATCAGCACGATGTGCGCCTTCTCGCGCACCTCGGTGTCGGCCAGCAGGCGGGCGATCAGTTCCGGGCCGATGCCGGCCGGATCGCCCAGGACCATGGCCAGTCGCGGTAGGGATGGAGCGTTCATGGGGAAGTCCTCGGGTCGAGCGACGCCTGCTGCAGGCGCACGGTGTCGGGTACGGTGCGGTAGATGCGCCGCGCGTTGCTATGGAAAAGCCGTTCCTGGTCGGCGTACGGCAGGTCGGCGACGATGCGTTTGAAACCGCCATAGATGTCGTCGAACGAGCCGCACAGGCTGTCCACCGGGAAGTTGCTGGCGAACATCGCCCGCTCGACGCCGAACAGGGCGATGCTTTCGCGGACGATCCAGGCGTTGTCCTCGACGCTCCAGCGCCGGCCGGCCTGGCCGATGCCGGAGATCTTCAACGCCACGTTGGGGCATTCGGCGAAGCGCGCCATGGCCCGTTGCCAGGCGGCCAGCCCCTCCTCGCTGCGATCGGACGGCAGGCCGGCGTGGTTGAGCACGATCAGCGTATCGGGGAAGTCGCGCGCCAGGCATGCGGCCTCGGCGAGGTTCCACCAGGGTGTCTGCAGGTCGAAGTGCAGGCCGTGCCGGGCCAGCTCGGCATAGCCGCGGCGCCAGCGCTCGTCGCTCATCAGGCTGCGCAGCTCGCCGACCTGTTGCGGGCGTTGCGGACCGCCGGGCTTGTGGCGGACGCTGCGGACCCGTGCGAAGCCCGCCTGCGCCGCCAGCACCTCGGCGGCGTCCGGCGCGTCCAGCCAGGCCTGCGCCACCACTGCGTGGGGCGCGCCATGGCGTTCGGCGAGGTGATGCACGAAGCGGGTTTCGCCGAGCGGATCGCGCGGGTCCCACTCGGTTTCCACGTAGACCGTCTCGACCACCCGGTGTGCGCCGACGTCGCCGAAGTAGTCCGCCGGCAGGTAGCGGCGCTTGATCGCGCTGTAGTCGCCGTAGCGGAACGGAATCTTGGCGTCCTCCGCGAGCCAGGGGTGGTAGTTCGCCTGCGGGTCCCAGAAATGATGATGGGCGTCGACGATCGGCCCGTCGTACAGCTCAGCCATGCTTTGCCTCGGTCTTGTCCAGGGAAATCAGCAGGGTGCCGGCGATGAAGGCTGCCGAGCAGAGGGCGAAGAAGCCCAGCACCGCGGCATATCCGCCCAGGTGTTGCAGCAGCAGCCCGACCAGGATCGGCACGGCGATGCCGCCGAGGCTGCCGGCCATGTTCATCACCCCGCCGACCAGGCCGACCCGGGCCGGAGTGGCGAGCAAGGCCGGAAAGCTCCAGTACAGGCTGCCCCACATCAGGAAGAAGGCGGTCAGCGCCAGCAGGGTCACGGCGGCATAGGCATCTTCCAGGCTCGGCAACAGCAGGAAGGCGACCAGCGCCGCGAGGCCCGAGACCGTCAGCAGGCCCTTGGCCGCCAGGCCGCGGCGCACGCCCTTGCGGATCAGCAGGTCGCAGAGGAAGCCGCCGACCAGGGAACCGACGGCGCCGCAGAGGAAGATGACGAAGGTCGCGGCGCCGATACCCTTGATATCGAAGCCGCGCGCCTGCGCCAGGTAGCTAGGACCCCAGGTCAGCAGGCCGAAGAACACCATGGCCCAACTGGCGCGGCCGAGGACGATACCGACCAGGGAGCGGCCGGCGATGCCCAGTCTTCCGCCGGCCTGGCAGTCCGCTTCGGCGAGCGGGGTGGTGCGGTCGGCGTTGATCCGGTCCAGCTCGGCGGCGTTGACCCCGGGATGCTCGGCCGGGTCGTCGCGCAGGTAGTGCCAGGCCAGCCAGGCCATGGCCAGGGTGGCGATGCCGGCGATGAAGAAGGCGCTGCGCCAGGAGCCGAGCACGGCGATCAGGTAGGCGATGACCAGTCCGCCGAGAGCGACGCCCAGCGGCCCTCCGCAGTCCATCAGCACGGCGCCGCGGCTGCGTTCGCTGGAGCCCAGCCACAGCGAGTTGAGCTTGCCGCCGGAGGGGAACAGCGGCGCTTCCGCCGCGCCCAGGGCGACCCGGGCGAACATCAGCGACAGGCCGCCGCTGGCGAAGGCCGCGAGGGTCTGGAAGGCTCCCCAGAGGCCGGTGGACCAGCCGATCACCCGGCGCGGGCCGTAGCGGTCGATCAGCCAGCCGCCGGGAATCTGCAACAGCGCGTAGGCCCAGAAGAAGCTGCTGAGGATCAGCCCCTGCATGCTCGGCGTGAGCTGGAATTCACCGGCGATGGTGGGCATGGCGATGGACAGCGAGACCCGGTCGACCAGGTTGATCACCGTCAGGGCGAAGACGATGGCGAAGATGCGCCAGCGGACGTTGCTGGGTTTTGCGGCAGTGGCCTTGTCCTGGGCAGGATCAGCCTGGAGCACGGCGGTCTGTGCCTGAGCCATGGGTCGTACCTCTTTTATTGTTGTTCTTGTGCTGCGGAACTGGGTTGGCAGGTCCGGCACGCCCACTATCCGGCTTCCCATCGATAACCGTCTAATCAAAGCTGCTCATACGGCCATTTCCTACGGTTATCGCTCCAGGTATCCGACATCCGCTTCCACTCATAACCCCAGGCTATCGGTGTATGCCTTATTTTGAGTGGACGCTTATCGGTGCGCTTCGCACACTCCGCTCTACCCATAACAACAATGACAACCAGAGGTCCTCCATGCGTACCGCATATGCGCGCTCCGTCCCCTCCTTCCTGGCCGCTTGCGCCCTGCTCTGCTGCACCGCCCTGCCCGCCCTGGCGGCTGCCTGGAAACCCGAAGAGAACCTGGAGATCGTCGTCGCCGGCGGTCCCGGTGGCGGCACCGACCAACTCGCCCGCCTGGTCCAGTCGGCGATCAGCCAGAACAAGCTGCTCGACGTCAACACCGTGGTGCTGAACAAGGGCGGCGGCAACGGCGCCGAAGCCTTCCTCGACCTGAAGCTGGCCAAGGGCAACGCGCACAAGCTGGTGATCGGCACCAACAATGTCTACCTGCTGCCGCTGGTGGCCCGGCTGGGCTACCAATGGACCGACCTGACGCCGGTGGCGGCGGTGGCCGAGGACGACTTCATCCTCTGGACCTACCAGGCGGCGCCGTGGGCGGACGCCGCGGCGTTCCTCGCCGATCTGAAGAAGGACGCGACAGGCATGCGCTTCGGCGGCAGCCAGTCGAAGGACGTCGACCAGACTCTAAGCCTGCTGCTCGGCAAGCAGGTCGGCGGCAAGCTGACCTACATCCCCTTCAAGAGCGGCAGCGAGGCGTCCATCCAGTTGGCCGGCAGGCACATCGCCGCCAACCTCAACAACCCGGCGGAAAGCCTCAGCCAGTGGCGCGGCGGCCAGGTCCGGCCGCTCTGCGTGTTCAGCCACGAGCGCATGATCTACACCGCCAAGGTCGCTGCCGAGCAGTCCTGGGCGGACATCCCCACCTGCCACGAGCAGGGCCTGGGCATCGACCAGTACCGCTTCCCGCGCACCGTGTTCCTGCCCGGTGGAGTCAGCGACGAGCAGCGCGCCTTCTACGTCGAGTTGATGCGCAAGGTCAGCCAGACCGCCGAGTTCAGGGACTATGTCGAACGCTCGGCGCTGGCGCCGACCTTCCTCGCTGGCGAAGACCTGGTGAGCTACATCGAGAAGGACCGCCAGCGCGTCATCCCGCTGTTCCAGGAAGCCGGCTGGCTTCGCCAGTAACCCGCGTAGCGCGACCAGGAGACGAACATGTCCAGCTCATCCGATGCGCCGCTGGTCGCCACCCGCTGGGTGGAGATCGGCCTGGCGCTGTTCACCGCCGCGCTCGGCGCGATCGTCATGTACGGCAGCCAGGATATCGGCATCGGCTGGGGCGACAGCGGCCCCGAGGCCGGCTATTTCCCCTTCTACATCGGCCTGCTGCTGAGCGCCGCCAGCCTCGGCAACCTGCTCTTGGCCCTGTGCCGCTGGCGGGCGCTGGGTACCTCGTTCGTCGCCCGCGCGGCCTTTCGCCGGGTGCTTGCGGTGTTCCTGCCGATCGCCGCCTACGTGGCGGCCATGCCGTTCGCCGGGATCTACCTCGCCTCCGCGTTGTTCATCGCCTGGTTCATGTGGCGCGACCGTAGCCGCGACAAACCCTACGGCGTGCCGCTGATCGTCACGCTGTCCTGCGGCGCGGCGCTGGCCAGCTACCTGGTCTTCGCCGTCTGGTTCAAGGTGCCGCTGGATGCCGGAATACTGGTCGACCTCGCGGCCTTCGTCGGGAGCGCCAGGCCATGAGCGAATTCGATTCCCTGATGCAGGGCATGAGCCTGGTCCTCAGCGCCCATCACCTCGGCCTGATGGTGATCGGCGTGCTGCTCGGCATCCTGGTCGGCGTGCTGCCGGGCCTCGGTGCGCCGAACGGGGTGGCGCTGCTGCTGCCGCTGACCTTCAGCATGTCGCCGGTGTCGGCGATCATCCTGCTTTCCTGCATGTATTGGGGCGCGTTGTTCGGCGGCTCGATCACCTCGATCCTGTTCAACATCCCCGGCGAGCCGTCGTCGGTGGCCACCACCTTCGACGGCTACCCGATGGCGCGCAACGGCCAGGCCGGCGAAGCGCTGACCGCCGCCTTCACCTCGGCGCTCCTCGGGGCGCTGGTCGGCGTGCTGCTGCTGACCTTCCTGTCCACCCATATCGCTCGCTTCGCCCTGGCGTTCAGCTCGCCCGAGTTCTTCGCCGTCTACCTGCTGGCGTTCTGCACCTTCATCGGCATGAGCCGCAACCCGCCATTGAAGACCCTGGTGGCGATGACCATCGGTTTCGCCATGGCCGCCGTGGGCATGGATACCGTGTCCGGCGACCTGCGCCTGACCTTCGACCAGCCCTGGCTGCTTTCCGGGCTGAGTTTCGAGGTGGCGGTGATCGGCCTGTTCGGCATCGGCGAGATCCTCTGCACGGTGGAGGAAGGACTGGTGTTTCGCGGCGAGCGCGCACGCATCACGCCGATGGTGATCCTGCGTACCTGGGCCAGGCTGCCGCGCTACTGGCTGACCTGGCTGCGCAGCGCGCTGGTCGGCTGCTGGATGGGCGTCACTCCGGGCGGCCCCACCGCCGCCTCGTTCATGAGCTACAGCCTGGCGCGGCGCTTCTCGAAGAACCGCGAGAACTTCGGCAAGGGCGAGGTGGAAGGCGTGATCGCTCCGGAGACAGCCGACCATAGCGCCGGCACCAGCGCCCTGCTGCCGATGCTGACGCTCGGCATCCCCGGCTCGGCGACCGCCGCGGTGATGCTCGGTGGCCTGATGATCTGGGGGCTGCATCCCGGGCCGACGCTGTTCGTCGAACAGCACGACTTCGTCTGGGGCCTGATCGCCAGCATGTACCTGGGCAACGTGGTCAGCCTGATCGTGGTACTGGCGACCGTGCCGCTGTTCGCCTCGATCCTGCGGATTCCGTTCGCCATCGTCGCACCGATCATCGTCATGGTCTGCGCCATCGGCGCCTACTCGGTGCACAACGCCATGCTCGACGTGGTCCTGATGCTGCTGTTCGGCGCGCTCGGCTACCTGTTCAAGAAACTCGGCTACCCCATCGCCCCGCTGGTGCTCGCCGCGGTGCTCGGCGACAAGGCCGAGGACGCGTTCCGCCAGTCGATGCTGTTCTCCGACGGGCAACTCTCGGTGTTCTGGTCCAACCCGCTGGTGGCCAGCCTGACCGGCGCGGCGCTGGCGATGCTGCTCTGGCCGTTGCTGGCGCGGTGCGCCGGGGCGCTGTTCCGGCGTGGCCGGCGGAGTCTCCGGCATGCCGCCTGAGCCTGCGTCTGGCGGCGGGGTGGATTTCTTGTCACCCTGGGTCTCCCCGCCGCCAGCGAGATACGCCATGTCCCGGATTCCCGACGCCAGCATCATCCACAGCCGCCTGCGCCTGCGCCAGTTGCGCCTGATGCTGGCCCTGGAGGAACTCGGCTCGCTGCGCCGCGCCGCCGACGAGATCGGCATGACCCAGCCGGCGGCGACCAAGATGCTCCACGAGGCCGAAGACCTGCTCGGCGTCGAGTTGTTCGAGCGTTTGCCGCGCGGCATGCGCGCGACGCCTTTCGGCGAGACGCTGATCTATTACTCGCGGATGATCTTCGCCGAGCTGTCCGGGATGCGCGAGGAACTGGTCGCGCTGGAATCCGGCAACCTCGGCCGGGTCACCGTCGGAGCGATCCCGGCGCTGGCCTCGAGCCTGCTGACGCGCACCATCGCCACCCTGAAGCAGAGTCATCCACGGCTGTCGATGAGCATCCAGGTGGACACCAGCGACGTGCTGGTCCAGGCCCTGCAACAGGACCAGCTGGACGTGGTGCTCGGACGCATCCCCAGCGGCGCGCGCACCGACGACCTGGTGTTCGACAGCCTCGGCGAGGAAGAACTCTGCGTGGTGGTCGGCGCGCAGAACCCGTTGTCGCAGGCACGCAAGCTGGACTGGGGCGAGTTGCAGGAGCTGACCTGGGTGTTGCAGCAGCACCCCAGCCCGATGCGCGGGATCGTCAACCAGGCCTTCCACAATGCGCGCATCGACCTGCCGAGCAGTATCGTCGAGACCACCTCGATCATGACCCTGCTCTCCCTGCTGCAACAGACCGACATGATCGGCATCACTCCACGCTCGGTGATCGAGGACTACCCGGGCAAGCACCTGCTGGCGATCCTGCCGATCCAGCTGGAGCCGCGCCTGCCGCCCTACGGCCTGATCACCCGACGCAACCGGGTCCACTCCTCGGCCATGCAGACCTTCATGGCCAGCGTACATGCCGAACAGGCGCGGCACCTGGCGAAGTGAGCGGCACTAGCACAAATGAGCTAATAGCCGCGAGCCGGCTGGACCTCTAACATCCTGCGGCATTTCAACGGAGTGAATGCCATGCCCTCGATCAAGCCCTTCGGTCTCGCCCTGCTCGTCCTCGGTCTCAGCGCCTGCGCCTCCCTCGGTCAGTCGGGGAATCGCGACAACGAGGTCAAGGTCGCCGCGCAGAAGCTCATCGGCCAGCCCGCCGGCAAGGCCTTCGAACTGTTCGGCAAGCCCGACCAGGGCCTCGGCCCTTCGTCCTACGGTAGCGGCGGCTTCTACGCCTGGAACCGCGTGCGGACCCACATGGGGCCGGACAAGGTCTTCATACAGACCGGCACCGAGTACGTCGGCCAGCGCGAGACCTGGGTCGGCGTCGGTGGCCAGGGGGTCGCCGGCATGGCGCCGGTGAGTAGCGAGGCGGTCTATCGCAAGACCGGCTACTACGAGAACGAGACCATCCTCGACTATTTCTGCAGCATCACCCTGTACACCGACAGCCGGGACATCATCACCAACGCCAGTGTGATCGACTGCCGGGACAGCCGCTGACGGGGCCGCCGGGCCCCGGCCTTCCTTCTCGACGACGAACCCCCGACGCGGAAGCCCTGCGGACAATGGCGTTACGCTATCGTTTTTTATTTCCTTGAATCCTTGTTTTCATACCTCTTATTTCGTCTGGAAATAAGATAGATCGATTCATTCTTTTCTCCCGACCCTTGGCCCCTGCCAAACTCCCTTCGCCACGGGATACCCCCGCGCCGACATGGCGGCATTCCCATCCGGAATGTCCGCCCCACATTGCAAGGCCCTGATCGTCGATCGCGGCCGACAAGGAGCTGGAACTTTCATGAAGAAACTCCCCGCCATCACCGCCCTCGCCCTCGCCCTGATCTCCGGCCTGGCCCAGGCCGACCGCCTGGAGGACATCCGCAAGGCCGGCGTATTGCGCGTCGCGTCCTTCGACAGCAACCCGCCGTTCGGCTTCGTCGACGCCAAGAGCAAGCAGATCGAAGGCCTCGACGTCGACTATGCCAAGGCCCTGGCCGACAAGCTGGGCGTCCGGCTGCAAGTGCTGCCGACCAACCCGGCCAACCGCATCCCGCTGCTGACGGCGAACAAGGTCGACCTGGTCCTGGCCAACTTCACCATCACCCCGGAGCGTGCGCAGCAGGTGGACTTCAGCATCCCCTACTTCTCCTCCGGACAGCAGTTCATCGTCAAGAAAGGCACCCTGACCTCGCCGGAAGTCCTCAACAAGTGGCGGGTCGGCGTGGACAAGGGCACGGTCAACGAAGGCGTGCTGCGCGAGAAGTTCCCCGGCGCCAAGGTCATCGCCTACGACGACACGCCCTTCGCTTTCACCGCCCTGCGCAACGGCCAGGTCCAGGCCATCACCCAGGACGGTCCGAAGCTGATCGGCCTGCTGGCCAACGTGCCCGACCGCGACAAGTACGAAGTGCCGCCCTTCACCATTTCCAACGACCTGATCGGCGTCGGTATTCCCAAGGGCGAGAAGGCCCTGACCGAGTTCGTCGACAAGAGCCTGCGCGAGCTGGAGCAGGACGGCCAGGCGCAGAAGATCTACGACACCTGGTTCGGTCCGCAGACCAAGACCCCGCTGGCGCGCCTGTACAAGATCGGCGACAAGAGCTGAGCGGCCCGCTTCGCCCGCACGACCCGCGCGCCTCACTTCGCTGAGGCGCGTTTTTCGTTCTACCCGACGGAATCCCGCACATGTTCGGCGAACTTCTCGCCCCGCAGTACCTGCGCTGGTTGCTCGACGGCTTCCTGCTGACCCTCGGTCTTGCCCTGCTCAGTTGCCTGCTCGCCACCCTGATCGGCGCCCCCCTGGCCATCGCCCGGCTGTCGCGCCGGCGCCTGCTGTCCTGGCCGGCGCGCGCCTACCTGGCGCTGTTCCGCAATACCCCGCTGCTGGTGCAGCTGTTCTTCTGGTACTTCGGCGTTCCCGCGCTGCTGCCGGAGGCGCTGGTGAGCTGGCTGAACACGCCGCACGAGACGCCCTTGCTCGACTGGCCGTCCTTCGAGTTCCTCGCCGGTGCCTGGGGGCTGACCCTCTATACCTCGGCTTTCGTCGCCGAGGAGTTCCGCGCCGGCATCGCCTCGGTACGCCCCGAGCAGCGCGCCGCCGGCCTCGCCCTGGGGCTGACCCAGCGCCAGGTATGGCGCGTGGTGGTGCTGCCGCAGGCCCTGCGCACGGCTCTGCCGCCGCTGCTCGGGCAGTACATGAATGCGCTGAAGAACTCCTCGCTGGCGATGGCCATCGGCCTGGCCGAGCTGTCCTACGCTTCGCGCCAGGTGGAAACCGAGACCTTCAAGACCTTCCAGGCCTTCGGTATCGCCACCCTTCTCTACATCGGCGCCATCGCCCTGATCGAAGCTTTCGGCCAGGCGTTGCAGCAGACCCGCCGCTACCGCCAGGGAGGTGCCTGAGATGGATTTCTCGGTCATCTCGGACAACCTGTCCTACCTGCTGCTCGGCGCCTACCCGGACGGCCCGCTCGGCGGAGCGGCGCTGACCCTGCTGCTGGCGTCGCTCTCCGGACTGGCTTCGGCGGTGCTCGGCCTGGTCCTCGGCGTGGCCCTCGCGGTGCTGCCCGGCAAGCCGCGCCTGCTGCTGGTGGCGCTGCTCGGCTTCTTCCGCGCGATCCCGGTGCTGATGCTGATCTTCTGGACCTACTTCCTGCTGCCGATCGTCTTCCATGTCGACGTACCGGCGCTGGCCACCGTGGTCTGCGCGCTGTCGCTGATCGGCGGCGCCTACCTCGCCCACTCGGTGTACGCCGGCATCCACAGCCTCCCCGCCGGGCAGTGGGCGGCCGCCCGCGCGCTCGGACTGCGGCCGTGGCAGGTATTGCGCCTGGTGATCCTGCCGCAGGCGCTGCCGGTGATGCTGCCATCCTTCCTCAACCAGTGGGTGTCGCTGATCAAGGACACTTCCCTGGCCTACGTGATCGGCGTCGGCGAGCTGTCCTTCGTCGCCACCCAGGTGAGCAACCGGGTGATGGTCCACCCGACGGAGATCTTCCTGTTCGTCGCCCTGCTCTACTTCCTGCTCTGCACCAGCCTCGACCTGGCCGCCGCGTTCCTCGCCCGCCGCCGGCGGGCCTGAGCGGCGGCCGGTGGCTCAGGCGTCGCCGCGCGCCCGCGCGTAGTCGACCAGGTCGCCGAGGTAATGCGGCGAGGCGCGCAGGACGCCATCGTCCCAGCCGTAGAGCACGCCCAGCGCCGACACCTCCATGGCCCACCAGCCCCAGGCGTAGGGGCCGGTCAGGCGGCGGGTCTTCTTCTGCGCCTTGGGGGAAAGCTGGAAGAACTCCCGGTACTGGCTTTGCAGGTAAGGCGCCAGCGCCTGGGCGTCGCTGCCGTCCGCCTCTTCGAAGAACGCCCGCAACTGTCCGAACGGCCGTGGATGGAAGGTTTCCTCGCTGGCGGAAGTCAGGCCGAGGGCGGCCGCGCCGAGATAGTCGAGCAGGCGGTCGGTATCGAACTGCAGGACCTCCTCGACCAGCGCCGGGATGAGCTCCTGGGCATCGAGCAGCACGCCCATGGCGAGCAGTTGCAGCGCGAACGGATACTGGCCTGTGCGCGGCGCCAGGGCCGGCGCCGTCTCGAAGTCGACCTCGCCCTGCTCGCGCAGGCTGTCGCGGGCGGCGCCGAGCAGCCGGCTGTAGTCCAGCCACAGCGCGGCGGTCTCCAGGTAGATGGAGCGCAGTTCGGCGCCGGCCAGGCCCCGGTCGATGGCCTTGAGCAGCAGCGTACTGGCGTTTTCCGCGGCCTGGCCCCAGGCCCAGGCGTTTTCCAGGGCTGCGTGCCCTTGCGCGGCGAACGGCTGGCGATAGCCGTGGCTCCGGGAAAACCTGTCGAGCGCGGCGATCAGTTCGCGCCAGTCGGCTTTCCAGTCGGCGAGGTCGATGTTCCTTCGCGGCGCCCGGTCGGTGCGGGCCAGGTTGCGCCATAGCGGCAGGGCTTCGGCGAGTCGGTTGTCCAGGGTGAGGGGGAATGCGTGCATGGCGGCCTGTGGTGATCGCGGCCGTTTCCGGCCGTTCCGTGCGATCCGGAGTGCGGCCGTCCAGGCCGCATCCGGTATGGACGGCCGATGCTAGCGCAGCGTGGTGCCCCGCGGAAGGTCCGTTCTAGCGGCCCGCCGGCTGGTTCCGGTAGTAGTCGAGGAAGGCCTCCAGCGGCAGTGCCTTGCCGAAATGCCAGCCCTGGCCGAGGGCCTCGGGCGAGCGGCGCAGCACGTGGTCGGCCTGGGCCTGTGTCTCGATCCCTTCGACGACCACGCCGATCTCCAGGTGCTCGGCCATCGAGCAGAGCTTGTCGAAGATCAGTTCGACGGCGCTGCTGTCGCCGATGGACTGAGTGAAGACCTTGTCGATCTTGATCGCGTCTACCGGCAGGTTGGCCAGGTAGACCAGGTTCGAATGACCGGTGCCGAAATCGTCCACGTAGATCTTCAGGCCGAGTTCGCGCAGGCGGTTCATCCCGGCCAGCAGGCAGCCCTGGGCCTCGGTGGTGCGCTCGGTCAGTTCCAGCGCGACCTGTTCCGGGCGCACGCTTTCCCTGGCCATCTGGCGCATGGCGAAATCGATGAAACCGGGGTCGGCGATGTCCTTGCCGGTGACGTTGACGCTGACGTAGAAGCTCCGCTGCTCCCTCAGCAACGGCCCGAGCTGCTTCAGGGCGCGGCGGAAGACGAAACGGGTCAGCAGTTCGATGTCGCCGCTCTCCTCCAGGGCGCCGATGAAGACATCCGGGGAAACCCGCCCCAGGCTGCTATCGGTCCAGCGCGCCAGGGCCTCGACCCCGGCGCAGCGGCCGCTGGCCAGGCGCACGATGGGCTGGTAGTGCACCTCCAGGGCCTCGCGCTTCAACGCGCGCAGCAGCCTGGCCGGCAGTTTTTCGTCGTTGAGGAAGCCGAACAGGTAGCTGAGCAGCAGCATGACGCCGAACAACAGCCCGCCGCCGATCGCCGCGGCCATGGCCGCGCGTCCGGGCTCGGTGCCAAGCAGGCCGCGTTCGCGGAGAAGGGAGACCACGCAGATGTCCTGCGTCGGGTCGCACAGGCTTATCTGCCGGGCGCCGATGAAGCGCGGCCAGCCGGGCCGGCCGAGCGCCTCGAGGGGCTGGTCGTCGTCCCAGGCGAAACGGTGGTAGATGTAGTCGCCGCCACTGCTGACGGCCGCCGCCGAGATGCCCGGGTCCGGGTGGTCGACATCGAAATAGGCGTGCGGGGCAATGAATACGACGGCGTTGCCGCGACTGACCAGTCCGGTGGGCAACGCCTGCAACGGCAGGGGCATGCCCTCCGTCCAGAAGCGGGTGCCGGCGGCATCTACCCGGTCGGGCGCGGACAATCCCCAGGGCGCGCGCAGCCGGCCCCGGACGCCCGTGCACATGACCCGGTCGCCGCTGATCCTGCCAACGTCGCTCATGAAGCGCGACTCGAGCACGATGGAACGCAGCATTTCCAGGTCCCGGTCGCTGCAGGCCGGCGCGCTGCCGGCGTTCATCTCGCGGAGCATCTGGTCCGCCGCGGAGGAAATCTCCAGTGCCCGCTCCAGCGCCCTCTCGGTGTACGAGCGCAGGTGCGCGCCGTCGTGCTGGCGATCCAGTTCGTTGATGACGAAGATCCCACAGACACCGCCCACCAGGGTGGTGGTGAGCAGTATCGGCAGGATGCGTCGCCAGTTGATCCGGCCTTCTGCAGCCGTTCCACGCTCGGACATACCTTCTTCCGCCTAATGAATCCATGGAAAGCACGCCAGATTGCCGAACAGCTTCACGGGCCCTGCCGGGCCGTGCGCAGAACCTTTTCAGATTTGTCCCGATCGTGACAACGCTACCTTCGCCAGCGCCGTCCAGTCCGATTCCCCGTCGCCATGGGCGATGGCTTCGAGCAACACGTCGTGCAACAGGCTGGCCAGCGGCAGCGGCACGTTGTGGCGCTTGCCGGCGGACAGCGCCAGGTCGACATCCTTCAACCCGAGGACCAGGCGGAACCTGGCCGGTGTGAAACGCTGCTCGACGATCTGCGGGCCGTAGTTGCGATAGACAGGCGCATCGAAAAGCGTCGAGGACATGAGCTCCATGAACCGGCCGGGCTCGACGCCCAGGCGCTTCACCAGGGCGACGCTTTCGCCCATGCTTTCGATGGCGCTGGCGATCATGAAGTTACCAGAGATCTTCACCGCCATTGCCCCGCGCGGGTCTTTTCCGAAAAACCATGTCTTCTGTCCCATAATTTCCAGCAGCGCCTTGACTTGCTCGATGGCTTCCTCCGGACCGCCGACGACGATGTTCAGCTTGCCGGCCTCCGCCACGTCGGTGCGGCCGAACACCGGCGCGGCGACGAACGCGAGGCCCTGGCGCTGGTGCTCCTGGTCGAGCGCCTCGACGCAATCGAGCGACAGGGTCGACATGCTCAGGTGGATGAGACCCGGCCTCGCCCGTTCGAGCGCGCCGCTGTCGAGCAGCACGCCGCGAATCGCCTGGTCGTCCGCCAGCATGCTGATGACCACGTCGAGGCCGAACAGCTCGCCGACCTCCTCCGCCCTGGCAGCGCCCAGCGCCACCAGGGGCTCGCAGGCCGCCGCGGAACGGTTCCACACCGTCACTTCGAGTCCCGCCTGCACCAGGCGGGTGGCCATGGCGGCGCCCATGCCGCCCAGGCCCAGAAATCCGACTTTCATCCGTTTCACTCCTCATGGGGTCTTGTAGGTTCCGGATCTACCGGAGACAGGCTGGCCGCTGGCAGTTCCTCGAGGAGGAACACCTGGCGGTCCGCCAGGAGATCGGCGACGGCATCGGCCATCGCCCTGTAGTGCGGCATCCGTCGGTGCCGCTCGATGGCGTCGCGGTCGGCCCAGCGCTCGACGAAGACGAAGCGCCCGGCCTCGTCGAGGCTCCGGTGCAGGACATAGGACAGGCAGCCGTCCTCGGCCCGCGACGGCTGCACGCAGGCCAGCAGCAGCCGCTCGACCTCCGCCGCCCTGCCCTCGCGCGCCTGCAACAGCGCTACCACACGGACCGCCTGGTTCATGCGTCGGCTCCGACGCGCACCACCAGCTTGCCGAAATTGCGTCCCTGGAGCAGGCCGAAGAAGGCCTCGGGGGCATTCTCCAGGCCGTCGACCCGCTCTTCGCGGTACTGGATGAGGCCGTCGGCGAACCACTTCGACATGTCGCGCTGGAATTCATCGTAGCGATGGCCGTAGTCGTCGAAGATGATGAAGCCCTGCACCTTGATGCGCTTGCGCAGGATCGTGCCCATCAGCGCCGGCAAGCGGTCCGGCCCGGGTGGCAGCTCGGTGTCGTTGTAGTGGGCGACGATGCCGCAGACCGGGATCCGGGCCTTGGCGTTGAGCAGCGGGAAGACGGCGTCGAAGACCTTGCCGCCGACGTTCTCGTAATAGATGTCGATGCCGTCCGGGCAGGCCTCGGCCAGTCGTTCGGCGAAGTCCGCGGCATGGTGGTCGAGGCAGGCATCGAAGCCGAGCACCTGCACGGCGTGGCGGCATTTTTCCGCACCGCCGGCGACGCCGACCACTCGGCAGCCCTTGAGCTTGCCGATCTGTCCGACGGTGGCGCCGACCGGCCCGGTGGCGGCGGCCACCACCAGGGTCTCGCCGGCCTGGGGCTTGCCGATGTCGAGCAGGCCCATGTAGGCGGTGAAGCCGGGCATGCCGAGCAGGCCCAGGGCGTAGGACGGATGCTCCGGCGACTCGCCCAGGCGCGCCAGGCCGCTGCCGTCGGATAGCGCGTAGTCCTGCCAGCCGTTGGCCGAGAGCACCCAGTCGCCGACCTTGAACCCGGGATGGTTCGAGGCTTCCACCCGGCTGACCGTGCCGCCGACCATGACCGCGCCGAGTTCCACCGGCGGCGCGTAGGACGGCGCGTCGCTCATCCGTCCGCGCATGTAGGGATCGAGCGACAGGTAGACGGTGCGCAGCAGCACCTGGCCCGCGCCGGGCTCAGGAAGCGGAACCTGCTCGATGCGGAAGTTATCCCGGGTCGGGGCGCCGTGGGGGCGCGAGGCGAGGACGATGCGGCGGTTGACCTGCGTGGATTGGGACATTTCCAGACTCCTCTGTCTGACGAACGTGGCGAACGGCTCATACCGTGCGCCGGGCAAATTAGACCAGTCAACTACTGACGGGTCGAAAAAACACCCGCCTCTCGCGGGGCGGGTATTTCCTGGCGGAACCTCAGATTTCCAGCAGGCTGCGGGTGGTCTGCATGGCTGTTTCCAGCGGTCCTGGGCTGCGGTGCAGCTTGCTCAGCAGGCTCGCGCCGAGCCACAACTGGTACAGCGCGCTGGCCATGTGCCGGGCATCGCAGGGCGCGAGGGAGCCGTCGTCGCGGCCCTGCCCGAGGCAGCCGACCAGGCGTTCGATGATCCCGTCGGAGCCGTCGCGCAGGGTGATGCGCATGCTTTCCGAAAGGTCCGCGACCTCGGCGCTGAGCTTGACCACCAGGCAGCGCTGCTCGTCGCAGGGCGGGCAGGCGTTGTCCAGCCACTTCTGCCAGTAGCTCATCAGTCGTTCGCGGGCATTCAGCCCTGGCGCGGAGAAGCGTTGGTCCATGTCCGCCAGGTAGACGCGGAAGTAGTCCTCCAGCAGGGCCTGGCCGAACTGTTCCTTGGATTTGAAGTAATGGTAGAACGAGCCCTTGGGAACGCCCGCGCTCTGCAGGATTTCGTTGAGGCCGACTCCGGAGAAGCCTTTGACCGCCATGATCCGGTATCCGGTATCGAGCAGATGCTGGCGGGTGTCGTCGTAGCTGGTTTTCATGGGGCGCACGGTAGCTTGAATTAGACCAGTCGTCTAGAAATAATTCGAAGCCATGAGTATAGCGCCGACGGCAACTGCGCCGCTGTCGGGAACCGTGCGGAACGGACGCCGGTCCGGCGCCCGCCCCGCTCCGCGGATTTACCCCTCGCGGACCTAGCAGGCCGCGACCGCCACGGCGGCAGGCTCCGGCTGGAAGCGCGCGGCGAGGAACGGCGCGATGTCCAGCGGCAGCGTCTCTTCGTGGACCAGCCGGTCGAGCAGCACCCCGGTGATCGCCGACGTGAGGATGCCGGTGCGGAAATGCCCGCAGGCATTCAGGTAGCCCTCCACTTCAGCCACCGGACCGAGAATCGGCAGTTCGTCCGGCGAGCCCGGGCGCAGGCCGGCCCAGGTGCGCTTGAGGTTGACCTGTTGCAGCTCCGGCACGCAACGCACCGCGCCCTGCACCAGGCCGGCGATTTCCGGGAAGGTGTTGCTGACGTCGAAGCCCTTGTCCTCGGTGGTGCTGCCGATCAGGATCTCGCCATTGTCCTTCTGCGCCATGTAGCAGTCGCTGGTGGTCAGGCAACCGTTCAGCAGTCGTGGCATGCGCTCGGTGAGGACGATCTGGCCCTTCACCGGCTTCACCGGGATGCGCCGGCCGGTGGCCATTTCGCTGAGTTCCGCGGCCCAGGCGCCGGCGGCGTTGATCAGGGTCCGGCAATGCAGCACCCCGGCATTGTCCGTGCGCACCCCGCTGATCCGCCGGCCCTGGCGCAGCACGCCGGTGACGTTGGTTCCCGGCAACAGCTCGACGCCGTTCTGGCGCGCCGCCTCCAGGTAGGCGTCGGCCAGGCGGAACGGGCTGACCTGGTGGTCGCAGAGGAATTCCAGCGCGCCGTGGGCCGCGTGGCTGACCGCCGGCTCGGCACGACGCAGTTCCTCGCGGTCCAGCCAGCGCACCTGCTCGGCCAGATGCGGGATCTGCGCCACGATGTGCTCGGCGTACTGGCGATCCTCGTCGTCCTGGATCACGTATTTCAGCCCGGTGCGCTCGAACTTGAAGTCCATTCCGTGGCGTTCGATCAGTTCTCGGTGCAGTTCCGGGTACAGCGCGTTGGATTGCAGGGCGAGGTCGAAGAACGCCGGCGGCAGGATGTGCGGCGTGCTCGCGTCCACCGCCACCGCCGCGCCCTGGGCCTCGCGCCGGTTGCGGGAGGACATCATGCGGAAGAAGATCACCCCGCAGCCCAGTCCCACCGATTCGCCGATGGCCCAGAGGCCGCCGGCCGAGGCGCGGGTGGCGTTGCCCGGTCGCTTGTCGTCGACCACGGCGATGCGCAGGTTGCCGCGCCTGGACAGTTGGTAGGCGCAGGACGCGCCGATCACGCCGCCGCCGGCAATCACGATGTCATAGGTTCTGTTCATGTTCAGGCTTCCGTACCGAGGTTCTGGAATGCGGAAAACGGGATCGGATCGATCGGGAAACGCGGCCGCAGCCAGCCGACGTCGTGGCGTCCGGTGGCGCGGCGCAGGCGATCGCTGCAGTAGCCGATGCACATCCGCCCCTGGCAGTCGCCCATGCCGGCGCGGGTGCGCATCTTCAGCCCGGCGATGTCCTGCACGCCCTGTTCGAGCGCGCGCTCGATGTCGCCACGGGTGACCTGTTCGCAGCGGCAGATCACCGTATCGGCCCGCGCCAGTTCGACCTGGCGGGCGCCGCGCTGGGTGTAGCGCTCGACTCCGGCGCGGAAGCGCTTGATCGCCTCCAGGCGGGCGAGATGGGATTCTCGGCGTTCGATGGCCTCGGCGGGCGCGATGGCCTCGCGTTGCAGGAGGATCGACAAGGCCGCGATGCGCCCGCCGATCATCGCCGCCTCGCCGCCGCGGATACCCGCCATGTCGCCGGCCAGGTGGATGTGCGGTTGGCTGCTCTGCTGCCAGACGTTGCATTCCGCGCGCAGGTATCCGTCGTCGCTGAAGCCGTGCTCCAGACCCAACTGCTGGCTGAGCTGGGTGCGTGGGATGAAGCCATAGCCGACCGCCAGGGTGCTGGCCTTCACCGGTCGCGCGTTTTCCAGGTCGGGCCGCCACTCTTCGTCGTAGGGCGCTACCGTCACTTCCGTCAGTTCCCCCTCGCCGCTGGCCTCCACCACGCCCCAGCCATAGTGCAGCGGAATGCCGTTGAGCTTGAGATAGCCGAGCATGCTCAGGCCGTCGAGGAACAGTTGCGGCTTGTTCAGCAGCGCCAGGCTTTCCCTGGCCATGCGGCCGAACGCGCAGGCCTCGTAGACCCCGGCGACACGTACCCCGGCCGCATGCAGCTGGCAGGCCACCAGTGGCAGCAGCGGGCCGCTGCCGGCGATCAGGGTATCGCCCAGGGGCTTCACCACGCCGCTCTTGATCTGCAATTGCAGGCCGCCGAGGAGCATCACCCCGGGCAGGGTCCAGCCGGGGAACGGCACGCTGCGCTCATGGCAGCCGGTGGCCAGGAGCAGGTGCGAATACTCCACCTCGTGCAGCTGTTCCGCCTCGTCGAGGACCATCAGGCGCTGGCCGTCGCCACCGACCACGCGGCTGTTCAGGCGCAGGTCGATGTGCCCGGCGCAGGCGGAGAAATCGCGCCGCAGTTTTTCCAGCATCCGGGTGTAGCGCGCGCCGAGGTAGGCCGGATCGACGCCGGCCCGCAAGGGGCCGCGATAGACCACCCCGCCGGGACGCGAGGCCTCGTCGAAGAGGACGCAGGGGACCCCGCGCCTGGCCAGCTCGATGGCTGCGGCCATGCCGGCCGAGCCGCCGCCGACGATCACCGGGCGCAGGTTCATGACCGTTCCTCCTGGTCGAAGCGGTTACTTTCGGTTTCCACCCGCATGCCCGGCCGGACGACGGTCTGGCAGGCGCGGCGCTTGGGCCGGCCGTCGATGGCGACCAGGCAGCAGTGGCATACGCCCATGCCGCAGAAGGCGCCGCTGGCCTGGCCATGGTCGTTGCGCGCGAGCCGGCGCAGGCCCACGGCATTGAGCACGTTGAGCACGGTCTCACCGGCAGCCGCCGCGACGGGCTGGCCATTGAGGTGGATGGTCATGTCTGCCCGCGAGAGGGGCTGGATATCGTGTTGACGTTCAAGAAGGTGCATTGCCCTTTCATCCGTGAGAGAGAGTCGGGAGCCGGCGACACTAGGAGTCGGGCCGGGCGCGGACATTGATCCATGACAGGTGGGTATCTTCCCCTGCCAATTCTGGTAGGTGGGGTGCAGGCGTTCGCGCGGAAAAGTCGAACCCGCGCCTACCCCAGGGTGCCAAGCAGCAAAGCCGGCTCACCCGTGGAGGCCCCATGCTGCAATCCTTCCAGCCGCCCTGGTGGAAACGCGCGGTGATCTACCAGGTCTACCCGCGTTCGTTCACCGACAGCGACGGCGACCTGCCCGGCCTGGTCGCGCGCCTGGACCACCTGCGCCGCCTTGGCGGCGACGCCCTCTGGCCGTCACCGGTGTATCGCTCGCCCGACCCCGGCGCTGCCGCCGCAGATCGCCACCACCCGTCGTTCCGTCATGTCCGACTCAGTGCGCGCGGGCCACGCCGCGCAAGAGGTTGGCGCTGAGCTTGTCGGCGTTGCAGGTCGCGATGTTGGCCAGCGAGACGATGCCTACCAGGCGCTTGTTGCGATCCATTACCGGCAAGCGGCGCTTCTCCAGTTGCGCCATGTTCTTCGCCACATGGTCCACTTCCTCGTCCTCGAAGCAGTAGCGCAGTTCCCCGCTCATCACCTCGCGCACCGGGCGGTCGGCTCCGAGTCCATCGGCGAGGCCGCGCACCGCCAGGTCGCGGTCGGTGACCACGCCGGTCAGGCGCTCGCCCTCGTTGACCAGCAAGGCGCCGACATCGGCTTGGCGCATCAGCAGCGCCGCCTCGCCGAGGGTGGTCTGGGGGGTGACGGTACGTACTTCGCGACTCATGATTTCACGGACTTTCATCGTTCTGTCTCCTTCTTCCGGCGCGCCGTTTTCGGCGCGGCTCTCCCTGCTTGTGAATCGCCCGCATACGGGGAGTTCGAAGTTTCTTCCCGGCGTCGCAGCCATCTACCTAGCGCTCGCGCGGGCAGCGTGCGGAAAACAAAAAATTTGTCCGCGTTTTCTGATATCTCGCCGCTGCCCGGATTCTTATTCTCGACTCCTTCTTTGGCATATGCGGGAAAACGAACCATGCGTATCGACGGTCATCGTCAGGTGGTTTCTAACGCAACGGCACAGCCCGGACCGCTACTGCGCCCTGCGGATATGCAGGCACGGGCTCTACAGGACCTGTTCGATGCGCAGGGGGTGGGGGTTTCCGTCGAACATGCCTTGCGCATGCAGGCGGTGGCCAGGCAGACGAATACCGTCTTTGGCATTCGCCCGGTTGAAAGAATCGTCACCACGCTGATCGAAGAGGGTTTCCCGACCAAGGGCTTCTCGGTGAAGGGGAAAAGCTCGAACTGGGGTCCGCAGGCGGGGTTCATCTGTGTCGACCAGCATCTCAGCAAGCGGGAAAACCGCGACACGGCGGAAATACGCAAGCTGAACCTGGCTGTGGCGAAGGGAATGGATGGCGGAGCCTATACCCAGACCGACCTGCGGATCTCTCGGCAACGCCTTGCGGAGCTGGTGCGGAATTTCGGCCTGGTGGCAGACGGTGTCGGGCCGGTTCGCCTCCTGACCGCGCAGGGCCCCAGCGGCAAACGCTATGAGTTCGAGGCCCGCCAGCAGCCGGACGGTCTCTACAGGATCAGCCGCCTGGGGCGGTCGGAAGCGGTGCAGGTACTGGCCAGCCCGGCTTGCGGGCTGGCGATGACTGCCGATTATGACCTCTTCCTGGTAGCGCCCTCGATCGAGGCGCATGGCAGTGGTGGTCTCGATGCAAGAAGGAATACCGCGGTCAGATACACCCCCCTCGGTGCAAAGGATCCCCTGAGCGAGGACGGATTCTATGGCAGGGAGGATATGGCCAGGGGAAACATCACTCCGCGCACGCGGCAACTGGTGGACGCCCTCAATGACTGCCTGGGCCGGGGGGAGCACAGGGAGATGTTTCACCACAGCGACGATGCGGGCAACCCAGGCTCCCATATGGGTGACAACTTCCCGGCCACCT
Source organism: Pseudomonas sp. HMSC065H01 (assembly GCF_001815235.1). NCBI lineage: Bacteria > Pseudomonadati > Pseudomonadota > Gammaproteobacteria > Pseudomonadales > Pseudomonadaceae > Pseudomonas > Pseudomonas sp. HMSC065H01. The sequence continues at coordinate 22,772 of NZ_KV819837.1, forward strand.
TCTACCTTCCCCGGGCCATGGAGCATCGGCTCGGAGAAGAGTCCGTTCGCTTCGACGAGGTCTGCGTGGTGGCGGATCGGAAGAGCTTTTCCTTGCTGGTCGAGTGCATCAAGGGCAACGGCTATCACTTCACCGCCCATCCCGACTGGAACGTGCCGCTGCGGCCCAGCTTCCAGGAGGCGCTCGACTTTTTCCAACGTAAGGTCTGATGCGCGAAGGTCGTTGGCAAAGCCCGCTTTCCCCGGCGGCATGGGCATCCTGCCGCCTGTTCGAACGGGACTTTCCGAAGCCCCGGACCGGCTCTCTTCGGCCGATGTGAAAACGGCGCATCCCGTTGGGGATGCGCCGTACGCTTCAGCGGTTCGGCACGGTCAGGACGAGCGTCCGCCGCCGTGGCTGTGCTGGCCACCCTTGCGTCCTGCCTCGGAGGCCTTTTCCCGATCGTTGGCGAAGTTCCCGCCGCTCTGCTGGCCGCCCTTGCGGCCCGCCTCGGCGGCTCTTTCCGGGTCATTGGCGAAATTGCCTCCGCTCTGCTGGCCACCCTTGCGCCCGGCTTCGGCGGCGCGCTGCGGGTCATTGGCGAAGTTGCCGCCGCTGGCCTGGCCACCCTTGTGGCCGATCTCCTGGTAGAACTCCTTGCCGTGGCTCCTGGAGGTAGCTGCGCCGCCTTTCTGCCCGGCTTCGCTGGTGCTCATGCCTTGTCGTTTGTCGGTCATGCTCGTGTCCTCCTCTCGAGGGTTGAAAGGGATGCGGCGTTTTTCGCCGCGTGCACTTACTCCGAAGGCTTGCGCGATGGATCGTTCAAACTCTTTGCGGGCGCCCTGGGACGAAAAAATCATTAGCCGATCCAAGGCCTTCCGCTTGCCGGAATATGCTGGGCGGCGCGGGAAACTAAGAATGGATACTCCACTGGCAGGCGGCAGCGGGTATAGGTGAATCGTCCACCGTATGGATCAGTCCGCAAGCCAGGGCGTCTTCCGGACCGAGGATGCGCGGATAGGCCATCAGGTAGCGCGGGATGTCCAGGCGTTCCGGCGCATCACGGGTGTTCTCGGCGACGATCCGGGCGTAAAGCTCCAGGTCGTAGTCGAGGCTCATCGCATATTCCGCCATCCGCGCATGGTCCACCGCGCCATGCAGGGTCCAGTGGAAAGGATGGAACAGGAACTTGCTGTGGGCACTGGCGCTGCGTCGCTCGCCGGCGAGGAACAGGATGTTGCCCATCGACTCGACGGTACCCAGGTTGTGGGTATGTATCGGCACCGGCAGCGCGCGCAGGAAGTTGTACAGGGTAAAGCCGTAGCTGCATTCCCCGCCCATGGTGGCGATGTTGATCCGCAACTCCTCGGCCTCCTGTTGCAGGACCTTGGCGCAAGTGTTGATCAGATTGCCGCAGGTGGACGAATTGATCGGCCCGGTGAAATGGATGATGTGCTGCTTGGACATGCTCGCCTCTCTTTCCGTATCGGTTCCTCGACGGTCTGCAATGCTTTCCCTACAGAGGATTGCCGTACGTCCGCCGTGAGCCATCGTCGCGACGAATGGCACCCAGGGAGCGAGGGCCTGCGTTCCTCGCCGGCCTCCACGACTCAACGTGGTGCAGTGGCCTCCGGGGGCCGGTATCGAGCGCCACCCATCCCGCCGAATGAACTCCGGTGCTGCTGCGCACGCCCCACCTGCACGACCCACAGCCAGGAGCAATGCCATGCGCGCCCTCACCTTCCACGGCAGCCACGATGTCCGTATCGATCGGGTTGCCGAACCGCGCCTGCAGGAACCCGACGACCTGCTGCTTCGCGTGACCGCCACCGCCATCTGCGGCTCCGACCTGCATCTCTACCGGGGCAAGATCCCGATGGTCGAGCAGGGCGACATCCTCGGCCACGAGTTCATGGGCGTCGTCGAGGAAGTCGGCTCGGCCGTGACCGCGGTGCGTCCGGGCGACCGGGTGGTGGTGCCCTTCGTCATCGCCTGCGGCGAGTGCTTCTTCTGCCGCCTGAACCTGCACGCCGCCTGCGAGACCACCAACCCGGGGCGCGGCGCGATCCTCAACAAGAAGCAGATTCCGCCGGGCGCGGCGCTCTATGGCTACAGCCACCTGTACGGCGGCGTGCCGGGTGGCCAGGCCGAATACGTTCGGGTGCCCAAGGCCAACAGCGGGCCTTTCGTGATTCCCGACGTAATGGAAGACGAACGCGTGCTGTTCCTCAGCGACATCCTCCCCACCGGCTACCAGGCGGTGCGCAATGCCGGCGTCCGCCAGGGCAGTAGCGTGGCGATCTACGGCGCCGGCCCGGTCGGCCTGATGGCCGCCGCCTGCGCGCGGATGTTGGGCGCCGAGCGGATCTTCATCGTCGACCACCATCCCTACCGGCTGGACTTCGCCGCGCGCACCTACGGTGCGATTCCCATCGACTTCGACCAGGAGGACGATCCCGCCGCGGCGATCATCGAGCGCACCGACGGGCACCGCGGCGTCGACGCGGTGATCGACGCGGTGGGCTTCGAGGCCAAGGGCAGCGTCACCGAAACCGTGCTCACCGCGCTCAAGCTCGAAGCCAGCAGCGGCAAGGCACTACGCCAGTGCATCGCGGCTGTCCGGCGGGGTGGCACGGTGAGCGTGCCGGGCGTGTATGCCGGCTTCATCCATGGCTTCCTGTTCGGCGATGCCTTCGACAAGGGCTTGACCTTCAAGATGGGCCAGACCCATGTACAGGCACTGCTGCCGGCCTTGCTCGAACACATCGGCAACGGCGACCTGCATCCCGAGGCGATCATCAGCCACCGCCTGCGTCTGGACGACGCACCGGAGGGCTACGCCCTGTTCGACGAAAAACGCGAGGATTGCCGCAAGGTCGTCCTGCGCCCATGAGCCATCACGGCGCGGCGGTTCAGTCGTCGCGCCGTCGCTCCTCGCCGCATCCGCACTGGCGCTCTTCCTCGGCGGCGACGCTTTCTGGCGTCTCGCCGTCCTGCTCGCCCATGTGCTGGTAGCGCTGACGCAGTTCGCGAAGGGTATCGGCGTCCAGGTCGTCCAGACCGAGCAGCGCATTGTGGGCACGTCGGGTGCTGCGCAACAGTTCGTCGATCTTGATATGCAGCGCGTCGGTATCGCGGTTCTGGGTGTTCTGGATGAGGAAGACCATGAGGAAGGTGACAATGGTGGTCGAGGTATTGATCACCAGTTGCCAGGTATCGTTGAAGTCGAAGAGCGGCCCGCTGATCGCCCACAACAGGATCAATCCGAGGGCAACGACGAAGGTTGGCGGGCGGCCGGCCCAGTTGGACAGGCGTTGGGCGAAACGGGAAAAACTCATGGCGGCGGACTCCCTGCTGCATTCTCCCTACTGATGACCGCCCGCCCCGCCGGGCTTTCCAACGACCGGACGAAATGACCGGCGCCCTGCGGGCGCCGGCGACTTCAGGCGGGACGACGGGCTTCGCCGGGGCCCGCTACGTCGGGATCGTCCGGGGCGAATTCCGGTTGCGCCTCGCTCGCCTGGTCGCGCTTGCCCCGCTCGGGACGTAGCGTCGGCGAGGCGGGGCTCAGCGGGGTGTTTTCTGTCTCGGGTGTTTCGCGCTTGGCGGTCATCTCGAGGCTCCTCTGCCGTGCCTCCACGCTAAGGTGCCGGGCGTGGAGGCCGGGACTCGCCCGCCGACGTCGGGCATCCGCGCTCAAGGCGCTTTGTCGGCAGCCGCGCCAGCGCCCAGGTCCGCACCTGTCAGCGGATCGGTCATGGGGTCGGAGCGGGTGCGGTCTGCCATTCGCTGCAACACCTCCTGCTCAGTCTCGGACAGGTTCACGCTGGCCGTGCCGTCGCCTCCATCCAGGGCCGGCTGTGGCGCCTCCACGTATTCCCAGCCATCACCCTCGTTCCAGGAACCGCGCGTGTCGCCCTCGCCGCGCGACATGTTCAGGTAACGCCGGGCGAACTCCGGCATCCCTTGCAGCTTGCCTTGCGGGAAGTTCGGCTGGATCGAGTGCAGGGCCTTTTCGAAGGAAAGCTGGTGCGCCAGTTCGCGGGTCATGAGGAAGGTCAGCGCATCCTTGATGCCGGGATCGTCGGTGAGGTTGATCAGTCGTTCGTAAACGATCTTCGCACGCGCCTCGGCGGCGATGTTGGAACGCAGGTCCGCGGTCGGCTCGCCGATGGTATCGATGTAGGCCGCGCTCCAGGGTACGCCACCGGAGTTCACCAGGGCGGGCCCGCCGCCGTAAAGCAGCGAGGTGATATGCGAGTCGTTGCCGCCTCCGGTCAACGAACGGTACAGCTCGGCCTCCTCCTCCACCGCTTCGGCCAGACGCCCCTTGGCGCCCTTGTTGAGCATGCCGACGATCGAACCGATGATTTCCAGGTGGCTGAGTTCCTCGGTGGCGATGTCCATCAGCAGGTCCTTGCGACCGGGATCGCACTCGCCGAGGCCCTGGGTGAAATAGCGCATGGCGGCGGCCAGCTCGCCCTGCGGCCCGCCGAACTGCTCCAGCAGCAGGTTGGCCAGGCCAGGATCGGGCGCGGCGACCCTGACGGTGTACTGCAGTCGCTTGTCATGTACGAACATGGTTCGTTCCTCTGTGGGTTCGTGGACCTTCCCTCCGACGGACATTCGAACAACGGCTATTCGAAGCGGCGCTTTCATCCTGCGCACGGAAGCTCGGAATCCCGCAGCGGGCGATGGTTCAGAACTTTTCCCCAACGCGTCTCGCCTGGCGCAACGGCGCCGCTGCGCTGACTGCTACCGGTCGGAAAAGAAACTGAACGCTGCGCCCGGCGGCCACCTCTGAGCAGACACATACACACCGAGGAGAACCGCGATGACGAGCAAACAGGAAAACCTGCTGGACTGGCTGCGCGATGCCCACGCCATGGAGCAACAGGCCGAGCAGATGCTGAAAGCGCAAGCCGCGCGGCTGGAACACTATCCGCAACTGAAGACGCGGATCGAACAGCACATCGAGGAAACCCATGGCCAGCAGCGTCTGCTCGAGGAGTGTCTGAAGCGCCTGGACAGCAGTCCGTCGACGCTGAAGGACATCGGCGCCAAGCTGATGGCCTTCGGCCAGGCGGTGGCTGGCATGACAGTCAGCGACGAAGTGGTCAAGGGCGCCATGAGCGGCTATGTGTTCGAAAACATGGAGATCGCCGCCTACACCGTGCTGATCGCCGCCGCCCGCGAAGTCGGCGACGCCGAAACCCTTGCCGCGCTGGAACGCATCCTGCCCCAGGAACAAGCCATGGCGGACTGGTTGCGCGACCATCTGCCGGAACTCACCCAGGCCTTCCTTGCCCGCGACTCTCAGCCGGACACCGAGGCCAAGCGATGAACCCAAGGGTGATCGGGGCGTGCTGCGGGCGATCGGACCCGCAGGCGCCCCTGCTCAAGACCCTGACTTTCGCCATACTGCACTTCAGCATCGCCTTCGGCGTGGCCTACACGCTGACCGGCTCGGTGCTGACCGGCGGCCTGATCGCGCTGATCGAACCCAGTTGCAACACCGTGGCGTTCTATTTCCACGAGCGTGTCTGGCAGCGCTTCGGCGCCCGGCCGCGCCGGGAGAGCGGACACGGCCACGGCAATCTGGTGCCGTCGGAACGCCGCGACTGAGCCGGCGCGCTTCGAGGGCGACGAAAGCCGCCACCGGGCGCAGCAAGCCGGTGGTTCGAGGAGCGACGAGGGTCTCGCGTGTCCGTAGGCGCGTCTCCTTGGAAAGAAGATTTCCTGGCCTCACCCGCGTTTCGGCAATTCCGTCGAAATCGTCGGTTCGCGATGGAGAAAGCGAGGCCTTTGCCGTTTCGTTTCGCCTGCCTGGAAGAGGCGCCCGTCGATCGTTGCATGTTTCGCTCGCGGGTATCGTCGCGGCTAAGGTCAGAGTAACGATCCACCCTGGAGTATCAGCCATGACTACGCCCCGCATGATTGCCAACAGTTTCCGAAATTACCTGGCTGGCTACGACTGCCTGGTTTCCATCAGCGATACCCATGAAGTCACCTTGCAATTCAGCAGCCATGTCAATCCGCAAGAAAACATCACCATTCCAGGAGTCGCCCTCGATCTCCTGGCCAGTGACGAGGCGGTACGCCGGATGAGCGAAGTCCTTCACGACGAGTTCGCCCTGCTCCTCGCCGGTGCCCGCCGTACGCCGCGGATCGGGCGCGCCTGTTCCTGACCGGCCCGGCTCAGTGATAGCCGGCATCGGCGCTCTTGCCGCGAAATACGTAGTAGCTGCAGGCGGTGTAGCCGAGGATGAAGGGAATGATGAACGGCGCGCTAGCCGGCCAAGGCCGGCTGGAGATTTTCCTCCAGCAGCTCCTCCACCAGCCGGCGCAGTGCCGGATGGCGCTCCTGGCCCGCTTCGCGCAACCTCCGGTAACGCCGCAACTGGCGGGCGGCGGAGGTCTCTTCGAGTAACCCGCAGGCATGCTGGTAGGCCCATTCGTTGCCCTGGCGGGCCTGCGGCCGGCACTGTCGCCAGGCCATTTCCAGCCAGTCCCCGGCACCTACGCAGCGGCCATCGACGAGATAGCGGCCGGCGCAGCCGTAACGCAGCGCCTGCCAGTAGTTTTCCTCCAGGCAGGCGTCGCGCGCGACCGGCAACGCATGCGGGCCCGCGCCCAGCGCTTCGCCCACCAGCGCCCTGAACAGCCCGGCCAGGCTCAGCGCGTCGGCCAGGCGCGGGCAGGCGTCGCAGATACGCAGCTCCAGGGTCGGCACATGGGATGACGGCCGGATCATCCACCAGACCTGGCCATCCTCGCGGATGCAGCCGGTCTCGCGCAGCAGCGCCAGGTGGCGGCGATAGGCGTCCTCGTCGGGCAAGGCAGGAGGAATGTTCATCCTCGGCCACTCGCCGCAGAGTGCCCGTCGATAGCTCGCCAGGCCGCTGCGCCGGCCGCCGCGGAACGGCGAGGATGCGCTCAACGCCAGCAGCAGCGGCAGCCACGGCAACACGCGCTGGAGCACGGCCATGCGGTCGTGGCTCGGCGGTATCTCCACATGCACGTGCAGGCCGCAGACCAGGCTGCGCCGGGCCACCCGCCCCTGGTCCTCGAACAGGCGGGCGAAGTGCGCCGCCGGGTTGCTTCGCGCCCGCCGCCAGTCGGCGAAGGGATGGGTGCCGACGCAGAGCGAGCGCAGGCCGAAGTCCATGGCCAGATGCGCCAGGCGTTGCCGGGCCTGACCGTGGAAGCGCGCGGCCTCGGCCAGGGTGGAGAACACCGGGCTGGCCACCTCGACCTGGCATTCGAACATCTCCTCGGCGAAATGCTCGCCGAGCGTGTCACGGCAGGCCGCGACGAATCCGGCGGGTGCGGAGCGGACGATGTCCAGGTCGGAGGCATCGAGCAGGAAGAATTCTTCCTCGATGCCGAAGCGAAGGCCGTTGGCGGCCAGGTCGTGGGTCATCGGCGCAGCTCCCGGGGATTGTCTCGGGAAGACGCCGGAGTGCCGTCGAGGTTCGTTTTTTCCGCCGTGAGGTTCCCCGGCGCGCCGCCGATCCTGCCAGTGAAACCTTTTTCCCCTGGTGTCACTCGCACCCATATGTGTGGTCGCCCCGGCCGCCCCCGCAAACCCACGACAAGGAACGCGACATGAGCCTGTCTTCACCCCTCCCTGCCTCCAGTGCAAGCCCTTCGCCCAGGGTCCGCGACCTGTACCACGCCCTGCTCGACGAGCCCCGCGAGCACCTCGAAGCCGCCGGCGAGTTCCTCGACCAGCAATTGAGCCTGGCCGCCACCCATGACGACGACCTGCCGGAGGACCCCGCCGATTGGCCGGCCTGGCTCGATGCCGGTGCCCGGCGCACCGCCGAGGCGCATGCCGAATACCTCCGGGCACGTCGGCGCGGCGAAGGGCCACGCTACTTCCAGGTTCCCTCCCAGGCGATGCACTTCATTCGCAGCGTGGCCCCGACCAAGCTGGTCGACGGCGCCTGGCTCTATGGGCTGTTGCCGCATCATGGCGAGGAACGCCTGCGGCCGCTGCTGGAGACCTTCCTCGAAGAACTCGGCGACGGCGTCCCGGCACGCAACCACGTCCTGCTCTACCGGCGCCTGCTGGCCAGCATCGGCAGCGAGGAAGTCGAAGGCCTCAGCGATCTCCACTACCTGCAGGGCACCCAGCAACTCGCCCTCGGCCACCTCGCCGCGGACTACCTGCCCGAAGTGATCGGCTACAACCTCGGCTACGAGCAACCGCCGCTGCACCTGTTGATCACCACTCAGGAGCTGCGCGAGCTGGGCTTCGACTCCTACTATTTCCAGTTGCACGTGACCATCGACAACGCCGCCAGCGGGCATGCGCGCAAGGCCCTGCGCGCGCTCTACGACAACCTGCCGCAGCTTGGCGGGCGCGCGGCCTTCCTCGAACGGGTGAGGAACGGCTACCGCCTGAACGAGGTCGGCCTGAGCACTACGCAGGTAATCGACGGCTTCGATCTCGAGGAAGAATTGCTGGCCATGTTCGAGCGCAAGCGCCCCTACGCCGCCGGTATGCATTCGGATCGTTGCCGGATCGGCGGGCGCACGGTGAACCAGTGGCTGGCGGTGCCCGGGCGGTTCCCGGCGTTTCTCGCCTGCCTGGAGGAAGAGGGCTGGATCCGGCGCCATGCCGATCCGCGCGGCAGCCGCTTCTGGAACCTGATCGAGGGCGACCGGGCGGCAATGTTCGGAGTCTTCACTCCCTACGAGCAGCAGTTGCTGTACGACTGGATCGCTGGCGACTGGCAAGCACCCGCTCCGGCGGACAGGGACCCGCTTGCGCCGCTGGCGGAGCCGGCGACGGCGGGCGGAGACGTGGATGCCGAGCAGGTCGCGCTGCGGCGCGAGCTGCTGCGGCTATCCCCCGAGCAGGGCGTGGCACGCCTTCTCGAACTGATGGCCCCGCACCGCCACCACGGACCCGCCGGTCTCCTTGCCACGCGGATGTTCAGCCAGCGCTGGAGGGCCGCCCATGCCCAGCCTGAATGATCCGCGCCTGGACGTCCTGGTCAGCCTCGGCAACTGGTTGCGAGGCCAGGACTACCGTTTCGTCACCGTCACCCCGGCTACCCATGAGCGCGTCAACGCCCGCCCGGAAAACCGCATGGCCCGGGACCTGGCCGGCATCTTCGGCTGGAGCCGGGCATTCGCCGGGGAAAGCCTGCCGGCCGACTGGCTGACCCTTCTTGCCGGCGCCGACCTGATCCGCCGCGAGGCGGACGGCTGGCGCAGCCAGGTGCGCGTCTCCAGCCTCGGCGAGCAACTGTTCGTCCATTCGGCCTTCCCTACCCTGGCCGCCGACGCGGTGTTCTTCGGCCCCGACACCTACCGCTTCGACCGGCTGATCCGCAGCCACCTGGCATCGTCCGATCCGGCACGCATCCGCCGTGCGGCGGATATCGGCTGCGGCGCCGGCCCCGGCGCGATCCGCATCGCCATGGCCTGCCCGGACGCCGAAGTACACGGGCTGGATATCAATCCGGCGGCGCTCGACCTGGCGCGGGTCAACGCGGCGCTGGCGGGGGTCGGTAACCTGACCCTGGCGCGTAGCGACCTGCTGAGCCAGGCGCCCGGTCGCTTCGACCTGATCGTGGCCAACCCGCCCTATCTCCTGGATGCCTCGGAGCGCGCCTACCGGCATGGTGGCGGGATGCTCGGCGCCGGGCTCTCGCTGGCAATCGTCGATGCCGCCCTCGAGCGCCTGGAAGCCGGCGGCAGCCTGCTGCTGTATACCGGCGTGGCGATGGTCGAAGGCGGCGATCCGTTCCTCGCCCGCATCCGCGAACGCCTGGCGTCTCGGGAGTGGGACTGGGACTACCAGGAACTGGACCCGGACGTGTTCGCCGAAGAGTTGGACAGCCCCGCCTACCGCGAAGCCGAGCGGATCGCCGTGGTCGGCCTGCGGGTCACTCGTTCCGCCTGAGGCGCTCCAGGCCTTCCAGGCTCCCCACCAGATCCTCGTTCAGGCGCTGCCAGCGCTCGGCCACCTCGGCCTCGGCCGGAATCACCGCGAGGACCTCGTCATCCACCCACTCCCAGGGCAGGCACAGGCGTTCCGCCTCGGCCCGGCTGGCGGCGCGCACGGTGCGGGCGAAACGCCGCCAGCCGCGCATGTGCTGGATTTCGTAGGTGGTCATGGCTCCTCCGGAAGACAGGGACGTTTGTCTTTCGGCGCTCCCCGCGTCTTCCGGTTCAAGGCCCTGGATGGGCGGTCGCGGACCGCCCGGCACGCCACCTGAACCCCCTCGCGCCGGGCCGGTCCAGACTCCTGAACGCCACAGAAAAGAGGTGCCCGTCATGACCCGCGAAATGGCTCGGCTACTGATCAGTCCCTCCAATGCCTGGCCTCGTCTGCGCCAGGACTACGACCATCACCCTTTCGCCTTCCTCGTTCCGCTGTTGCTATTGCCGCTGCTGCCGGCGGCCTGCCTGTTCATCGGCACTACCCAGGTCGGCTGGTCGCTGCCGGGCAACGACAGCGTGCAACACCTCTCCAGCGGCAGCGCCCTGCTGCTGGCGACGATGTGTTACCTGGGCTTCGTCGCCGGCGTGGTGATCATGGGCTTCTTCGTACGCTGGGTGCTATTCCGCACGCCGTCGCGCCCCAGCGTACCGGGCAGCCTGACCTTCACCACGGCGATCGCCGTGCCCTTGATGCTCGCCGGGATCGTCGCCCTGGTGCCCTGGCGGATCCTCCTGCTGCTGGCCGCGGCGGCTGCCTGCGCCTACTCGGTACGCCTGCTGTTCACCGGCCTGCCGCTGTTCATGCGCATGCAGGAGCGGCAGACATTGTTCTACGCCTTCTGCATCCTCGGCGTCGGCTTCCTGACCCTGCTGACCACCGCCTTCATCTTCATCGAGTTCTGGGGGCAAAGCCTGGCCGGCAGCGGCGAGTACCTGCGCTGAGGCTCAGCCGGCCTTCAGCGTGCCGGTCAGGAACAGGTACAACTCTTCCTGGCCGAACGGCTTGGCCAGCTTGGGCAACTGTGCCGCCGCGCCTTCGATCTTTTCCGCGAAGCCGGTGGCCAGGGCCATCTTCAGCGGCCGGCCCTGGGCCATGACCCGCTCCACCAACTGGCTGCCGTTCATCCGTGGCATCGCCTGGTCGGTCAGGAGGATGTCCAGCTCCGGCGTCGCCGTGAGAATCTCCAGGGCCAGGCTGCCGGAGTCGGCCTTGAGTACCGAGCAACCGAGGTCCTCCAGCATCGCCGCGGTGTTGTTCAACACCAGCGGGTCGTCGTCCACCACCAGTACTCGACAGGACAAGCGCACCCGCTCGCTTTCGCTGGGCGGCTGCGGCGTCGCGCCATTGCCCGTACGGGCGCTTTCCGGGGTTCGCGGGACGGCGGGTATCCAGATGTTCGCGGTGGTGCCGACGCCCGGCTGGCTCTCCAGGGTGAGCCGGCCGCCGAGCTGCTCGGCGAGGCCGTCGACGATCGACAGGCCCAGCCCGGTGCCACGCCCAATTCCCTTGGTGGTGTAGAAGGGTTCCACCGCACGGCGCAGGGTTTCCTCGTCCATGCCGCTGCCGGTGTCGCTGATGCTCAGGCAGATATAGTTGCCCGGTGCGAGGCGATGGGGATTGTCCGCCGGCACCCGCTGGTTGCTCGCGGAAAAGACGATGCGCCCGCCGTTGGGCATGGCGTCGCGGGCGTTGGTGGCAAGGTTGATGATGGACAGTTCGAGCTGGTTGGCGTCGGTCAGGCCGAGGTCGAGATCCAGGGGAAAGCGCGTCTCGATCGATACGCTCGGTCCCAGGGAGTGGATCAGCAGGTCGGTCATCCCGCGCAACAGGTCGGGGATCGCGCAGGGCTGCGGATCGAGACGTTGCTTGCGGGCGAAGGAAAGCATCCGCTGGGTCAGGTTGGCGCCGCGCTGGGCGGCCTCCAGGGCGTTCTGCAAGAGGTCGGCGGTGCGCTGGTCGCCGGGCAGGCGTTTCTTCAGCAGCCCGAGGCTGCCGATGATTACCGTCAGCAGGTTGTTGAAGTCGTGGGCCACGCCGCCGGTGAGGTGCCCCAGGGACTCCATCTTCTGGGCCTGGAACAGCTCCTGGCGGGCCCGTTCCAGTTCGCGTTCGGCTTCGATCCGGTGGGTGATGTCACGGGTTACCTTGGCGAAGCCGATCAGCCGGCCATCGCTGTCGCGGATCGGATCGATCACCACGTTGGCCCAGAAGCGACTGCCGTCCTTGCGCACCCGCCAGCCTTCCTTCTCGAAACGTCCTTCGCGTTCGGCGGCGGCCAGGCCGCGGGCCGGTTCGCCGGCCTCGCGGTCTTCGGGGGTGTAGAAGCAGGAGAAGTGCCGGCCGATCACCTCTTCCGGCAGGTAGCCCTTGATCCGCTGGGCGCCGAGGTTCCAGTTGGTGATCCGCCCGCGGTGGTCGAGCATGTAGATGGCGTAGTCGGTAACGCTCTGCACCAGCAGGCGGAACTGCTCCTGGCTGCGCCGCAGCGCCTCCTTGGCCGCGCGCCCTTCGCTGAGGTCGTGGATCAGCTGGGCGAAGCCGAGCAACTGGCCCTGGCTGTCGCGGATGGCGTCGATCACCACCTGCGCCCAGAAGCGCTTGCCGTTGCTGCGCACCCGCCAGCCCTCGGTCTCGAAGCGGCCCTCGGCATCCGCCTGGCGCAGCGCCTGTTGCGGAACGCCGGCGTCGCGGTCCTTGCGGGTATGAAAGCAGGCGTAGTCGCGGCCGAGGATCTCGCTCGCGTCGTGGCCGAACAGGCGCGCCGCGCCGGCGCTCCAGCTGGCGATACGGCCAGCGCTGTCCAGGGTGTGGATCGCGTAGTCGTCGACCGCTTCGTCGAGCAGGCGGTTGCGCGTGGCCTGGTTCAAGGGGACTTTCGGTTTTCTTGTGGTTTTCATGGACGTGTTCACTCGTCGGCTGCTCGACCCGGGCTGCAAGGCACACCCAGCAAGGTAGTACGAAGAACGTCTTCCGGCCGCTCGCTGGCTCGCCCCAGGAACTTGGCCGACCTTTCGGAAGACCCCGGCGCGGCCGGCGAATTCCATTCGCCGGAACCTTGTCCGGAGTATGGCTTTCGATATGCAGGTAGGGACATCTCCTTTCCACCGCACCGACCCCGGAGTTCCCATGCGCAACCTGGAAACCGCAACCCTGAAGCTGGGGATATTCCATCCCCACGACAGCCTGAGCCAGGCGCTGATCGCCGCCGCCCTGCAGCGACAGATCGAAGTCAGCGCCTTGCAAGCCGATCTCAACAGCCTGCAGGCGCGCCCCGGGCTGCGCTGCAAGCCAGCCAGCCTGGCGTCGTCGATCGAGGTCAGCCAGGCGGCTGCCGGTCTCGACCTGCTGTTCGCGCCGTTGTCCGACTACGCCGCCGAAGCCTTGCCGCCGATCTGCGCCGCGCTGATCGATGGCGCCCTGCGCGCCGAGGTACCGCGCCTGTTCCTGCTTGGCCATTGGCAATGGCTGGTGGCGCCGCGCGACGCCGGCGAGGAGCAACTGGGTGCCGGGCTCGAGCGCAGCCTCACGGTCAGCGGCCTGGACTGGACGCTGGTGGAGGTCCCGAGCCTGCCCGCCGGCCTGCGCATCGACGATTTCAGCCGCGCCGGCGACGTCGCGGAAGTGGAGGCCGCCAGGGTGTTCGCCTGCGCCGAAGCGCTGCTCGACGAAGTCCGTCTCGGCCTGCACAAGCGCCAGTGCCTGCGCCTGGCGCCCTGAGGAGAACCCGCCATGTCCGGACCCGATACCCTCAGCCAGGCCTTCGGCACCCTGCTGCTGGCCCTGGCCTTCAGCGCCTTCATCGTTTTCGTTCGCGGCTACCGCCCGGGCGGGGTCAGCGGCGCCTGGTACGACCTGGTGCTCGCCTTCGTCGCGGTATGGCTGGCGTTCTGGCCCGAAGCCGGCGTACTCGCACGCTCGCCGAGCCTGGCCAATGCCCTGGGGTTGGTCTTGCAGGTCGGCGCTACCCTGCTCGGCTGCCTGCTTGGCTACGGGGTGGCAAGGGGATTGCGGCGGGCGATGCGGGAAACCCGGCAAAAAAGATCGGCTTCTTCGCCAACGAGCCGGCGAGGTTCCTAGAGGAAATATCGAGAAAATCCATATAACCATATGGGCGAAAAGTTCTTTCGAATGCCCATAAGGAGCGCCGAACGGGCTTTTCGCCCGTCATGATCGCACTCCGACATGAGCGTTCTGCACGACTTCTTGCATTCTGCATCCCGCGCCTCATGCGGGATACAGCTTATCCCGCAGATTCTGGATGTGGCCGGTATTTCATCGGCGCGGCGCCTATAGTTATCCCTACCGTTGTACGTATCGACGGTTTCTCTCTGATTCAGGCTAATCCCGCTCCAGGGACGGAGTGGATCTTTTTCTTGCGCTTCGCGAACTGGGGAGACCTGACCAGATGAACCTTTCCTACCTGTACCTGAAGAAGATCCTCGAGGAGGAACTGCGCGACCACGACTGCCAGTGCCAACTGAACCCCGACTTCACGGTGACCATCAGTTGCCGCGTCGACGGCCCCCACGGCGCGCTCTACATCGTGCCCAACAGCGACTTCCTGAAGAGCAGCAGCTTCAGCGACCTCAGCGCCTTCATCCTCAACCTGCGCGAGGAAATCAGGCGCTTCGGCGAGTTCGAGGCGGAACTCCAGACCGGCACCGGCTGAGCCCCTCCCCCCTTCTTTTTCCCCTCCCGCCGTCAGGGCTGCTGGTAGTGTCCCGGCGTGGTGCCCGGTTCATGGGTACGCTCCACCTTGCTGACCTGGATATCGCTGATAGCCTCGGCGTCGTGCGGTCGATGCAGTGCCTCCAAGTGGCGGCGGGCCTCCTCGCGGCTGAGGGTATCCGCCTCGCTGTGCAATTCGCAGGTCATCGGCTGGTCGTCGAGGATGTAGCTGATCAGGAACAGATGGCTGGCCATCGTCTCGCCCTCCTCTCTTCGATGGGCCCTGCGCCAGGCGCAGGGCCCATGGCTATCACGGCAGGTTCGGCGGCAGTTCGGCGTCCAGCGCAGCGTCCTGCCGCGAGTCGTCGCGCTGGCGCTCCTGCAGGCGCTGCAGGCGGCGGGTCAGGTGCTGCACCTCTTCGCGCAGCAACTGCAACTCTTCCCGCGGTTCATTGAGCAGGCCCTTGACATGGCAATGCCCACTCAACCCGCGGCTGACCAGCAGGCCGCCGGCGACAGCCTTGCAGGCGCCGGGCAAGCCACCGCGGGCCAGGCCGAAGCCGGCCAGGACCAGTCCGGCGCCGATGGAAGCGAGTCGCTCGCCGCGCTGCAGGTTGTGCGGCAGGCCATTGGCCGTCGAAGTGGGCAGGTATTCGTTCATGGAATTCTCCTTGCGTCGGTTATCGGTCAGGCTTCGTCGTCCGGCGGTTGCACGAGGAACTCGACCAGCGTCCGCCGGCAAGCCTCGATGCCCTCTTCCAGGACGATCTCGAAACCGTGGGTGTTCTCGGTCGGAATGCCGATGCAGCCGACCTGCGCGGCCTCGCCGTGGCTCAGCAGCGCGCTGGCGTCCGAGGCGAAGTCCACCAGCAGCGCCGCCTGCGGCTGGTACTGGCAGCGTTCGGCGGCGCGCAACAGGCGGTCGGTGACATGGCGGCTGTAATAACCCTTGGAGTCGCCGCTGTTGACGATCGGGTCGCGGCACAGCCGGGTGCCGTATTCGGCTACCGTTGGGCCGACTTCCACCGCGATGCTGATGTCGCCCGGCAGTCGGCGCGCGGTGAACAGCGCGCCGACGTTACTCTCCTCCTCCATGGTGGTGAGCACCAGGTAGAGGTCGCCGTGCAACTCATCGCGGCGCCGGGCGATCTCGCGAGCCACGCCGAGCACGGCGAGCAGCGGTGCGCGGTCGTCGAGGAAGTGCGCGGCGACGCAATCCTGGAAGTACAACGGGCGCCGCCACAGACGGTTGAGCACCACGCGGGTACCCGGTCGCACGCCCAGGTTCGCCAGCTCCTCGGCGCTGCGCCGGGTGACCACGTGTACGTCGCGCCAGTGCACCGCGCCCGAGAGCACGTCGGAGCCCTGCGGCGACTCGCCGGTAGCATGCATGCTGCCGTAGGACAGCACGCCGTCGAGTACCGCCTCGCCGGCCAGGATCTGTACCGGACAGACGCCGAAGCTCACCGGCTGGGCGCCGCCGAGCGCCACTACGCGCAGGGTACCGTCGGCGTCGACGCGCTTGACGATCATGGCGATCTCGTCGAGGTGCGCGAGCAGCCGCACCGCGGCCCGCCGCGCCTGCTCGCGCGGCAGGTGCGGCGGGCTGATGCGCGCGACCAGGTTGCCGGCGGCATCGCTGCCGACCTCGTCGCAACAGCCCTCGAGTTCCCGCTGGCAGATGGCCCTGACCTCGTCTTCCTGGCCACCGGGGCCACGTGCCAGCAGGAGTTCCTCGAGCAAGGCGCGGTCTTCTTCGCGCATGCCTCAGGCCGCCCGTTTTTCCAGGCGCGCTTTCAGCTCTTTCTTGTGCTGCTGCATGGCCTGGCCGAGTTGCTTGAGGGCGGCGGCGTCGAGCAATTGCCGGGCGCGTGGGAATAGTTCGCCCTCTTCCTCCTCGATGTGGTGTTCGAGGAGTTCCTTGAGCACCTTGACCCGGCCGGCGAACTGCACGGTATCCGGGCGGGTGCGCTTGAGGTCGGGAAGGACCAGGGAATCCACCGTGCGGTGTTCCTCCTTGGCCTCGTAGTACATTTTCAGCTCTTCCTTGCCGCCGCTTTCCCTGATCGCCGGATAGAAGATGTCTTCCTCGATGGCGGTGTGCAGCACCAGTTCCAGCTCCAGCCTGCCCAGCAGCTCGCTGCGCTTCTTCAGCGCCCGTTCGGTGGTCTCGCTGAGTTCGTTGAGCAGTTTCTTCACGGTCTCGTGGTCATGGACCAGCAATTCGATGGCGTTCATGGTCGCTCCTCATCGGTTTGTTATCCGAGTGCTCCGGCACTCTCTCTGGCTGAGCGCGCGTTCCTCCGCCGAGTTCAGTCGCGAGGACGGGCGGTCGCCGCACGCGGGCCGGCGACCGCCCAGATCAGCACGCCGAGCACCGGCAGCACCGCGATCAGCAACGACCACAGGGCTTTCGAATTCACGCTGCGATCGCTGCGGAACACGCTGACGAAGGCCAACAGGTCGTAGAAACCCACCAGCGTGGCCAGGCCGATGAGCAGGAAAGCCAGGGACTGGCTCATGGCGCGCTCCTCCTCGCGGGGTCGGCTCAGGCGCGGGCGTCGCGCAGGGCTCGGACCCGGTCGTGGTGACGGAGTACGCCCTGGTATTGGCGCTCGATCACCTGGTGGATCTCCGCCGGCAGCGGTTTTTCCAGCGCCGCCTGGTAGCGGTGCTTGGCGACATCCTCGCCGCGCTCGCATTCGTTGAGCACCGCCTCTTCGTCCTTGCCGGTGACCAGTGACTTCAGGTCGACCCAGCGCCGATGCAGGTCACCGGCGAAACTGGTGCTGTCCTTGGGTTTGCCACCCAGTTCCAGGACGATCCGCTCCAGCTCGTCGGCGGCCGCGGCGCAGTCGCGGCTCTGCTCCAGCATCGCCGCCTTCAACTGCGGGTCGCGCAGGTCCTCGGCGCAGGCGTGGAAACCGGCCTCGCCATCCTTGCTGGTTTGCAGCAGGTCGTTGAGTACGTCGAGGGTGTCGTCGAGGTTGGTCTGGTTCATTTCGCTCTCCTTGGCCCGGAGCTGTCCGGGATTTCTCGCGTCTGTCGGCGCCGGCGCCTGCCGGCACGGAACGTGGGCAGCAACCAGTGCCCACGGAAGGTGGGAGGCTCGCCGTCGCGGAGCGTTCAGAAAGCCGGATGGATGGTGGCGTAGGCCGGGGTGATGCTGAGACGTTCGCCGACCACCATCTCGGTGATCCAGTCCACCAGGATCGAGGTATAGGCGTCCTGCGCCGCCTCGCTGCTGAGCGCATGGTCGGCGTGGTCGATGATCCGGTGGGTCAGCGAATGGGTCTGCTGGAAGGCGGCGCGGAAACTCATGATGGTCGAGTGCGGCACATAGCTGTCGAACTCCGACTCCACCAGCAGCACATCGCCGCGGAATCCCGCGCAGGCCTGCAGGGCTCGGTTGCTGGCGGCCGGGATCAGGCTGCTGCGGTATTCGCTGAGATCCTCGCGGTCGAGCAGCAGCTTGGGCGTCAGCCAATCCTCGTCGCGGTAGATCGCCGGCACCCGCAAGGCCAGCCAGCGCACCGCGCGCAACTGGCTGAGGATCGCCGCCAGGTAGCCGCCATAGCTGGTGCCGACCACCGCGATCGCCTCGCTGTCGATGGCCGGGTGGGCCACCAGCCGGTCGTAGGCGGCGAGCAGGTCCTGCAGGTTGTCCTCGCGCGTCACCAGTGCCTGGCGCCCGCTTTCCGCGCCGTGGCCGCGCAGGTCGAAGGTCAGGCACACGCAGCCGAGCCCGGCGATGCCCTGGGCGCGCTTCAGGTCGCGCTGCTGGCTGCCGCCCCAGCCGTGCACGAAGAGCACGCCGGGAACCTTCGCCCGGGGGCTGAGGAAGGTGCCTTCGATCCGGTCGTCGCCGACCCCGATGCGGATGCGTTCGCTGTTCGCCGTCATGCCTCCCCCGTCATCGCATACTTGAGCAGGAAGTCGCCGTGTTCGTCGGGACCGCGGTAGATCACCCGGCTGTTGTCCGGCAGGCGCTTGTCTTCGTGGATCTCGAACGACGCGGCGCGCACCGCGGGCAGCCCCGGATCGGCGCGGAAGGCTTCCAGCGCGGCGATCTCGGCGCTGCTCGCGCCGCCGACCCGCCAGGACTGCTCGAGCACGCCGAAGCGCTCCCGACCGTTGCCATCCCGGCCCTGGGCAATGTCGTAGTTGCGCCGCGAGGCGAAGCAGCCGGGGAAGAAGATCGCCGCGGCGGTGTCGAAGATCCGCGCGTACTCGATGGCCTGGCGCACCTCGCGGGCCAGGTCCAGGGCCAGCAGCTCGGCGTAGCCACCGCGCGCCACCAGCAGGTCGGAGCCGGCATAGACCAGTTCGCCGCGCGCGTTGCGGGTCTGGTGCTGGTGACCGTGGTAGCTCAGCAGGAAACCGTTGACCCGGAGCTGGCCGACGCTGTGGGTGACGATGCTCTCCAGGTTGGCTTCCAGTACCAGGCCCTGCGCCAACTGACGCTCCTCCAGCCCGCCGAGCCAAGCGTCCAGTTCGTCGAGGTCGTGCGCCACGTACTGGCCGAGGCCGCCACAGGCCTCCGCCAGCTTGGCCCGCACCGGTCCTTCGGCGAGCATGCGAGCGCCGGCGCGGTGTGCGTCGGCCAGGCTGAAGACGCTGACGCCGTTGAGCACGACGTCGCGGACCTTCTCCGCGAACAGCGGGTTCCAGCCTTCCGGCGCCACGCCGCCGCGCGGCAGCGGATGGACGATGGCCTTACCGGCGATGAACGCGTGCTCGACGAAACCGCCGAGCAGATCTTCGTCACTGTTCACGCCCAGGCGCACGGCGGTCTCCCTGCCGACCAGGGTGCGGGTCGGGACCAGGTAGAGGGGGCCTCGCTGGTGCAATTCGGGTTCGTAGCGGCCGCCGAACTCCAGCTTCTGGACTTCCGCCAGCCAGCGCGCCAGGGCCAGGTTGCCCTGCACTTCGTGTTCGGCGGCCGCGGGATCGACACTATGGGCCACCACCAGTCTCTGCCGAGGGTCTGCGCTCATGTTCCGCTCCTCCTGGATGGAAACCGGGCATTCAGGGCTCCGGTATGGGCGAGAGGGGCTCTTCGTTGGGCTGTTCCATCGGAATCTCTTCCGGGAATTCCTGGGGGACGTGGCTTTCGTGGTCAGGAACCGGATATTCGTCCGGATCCCTCGAGGGGTTGCGTGGAGTGGTCGCTGTCGCGCCCGATGATGCAGAAGTGGGAAAACGCATGTCCGCCTCCATCGTAGGGATGACTTCTAGATGGAGGGGGCGAAGACGGATTTGGTTCGGACCATGCGTCGGAAGGCCGGGTCGGCGACTGACCGACCCGGAGCTGAAACAGCCTGCTCAGCGAGCCAGGCTCATGGTACGCAGCTTGCCGCCGGCGACCAGGACCTTGCGATGAGTGAGATGCTGGTTGTCGCTGTCGCGGAACGTGAGCAGGTCGATGCGCTTGCGGAAATAGTCGCTGTCGCGCGTCTGCAACGGCCCCTGGTCGATGATCAGGTCCCGGCGGATGCGTTCCAGCACCTGGTTCAGCAACAGCGGGCTGCTCTGCTCCTGGCCGGAGATCGCCCGGCTCATCAGGCGCTTGCCCTGGTTATTACGCAAGGTCACCAGCAACGCGCCGTCAGGGCGAGGTTCGCAACTGACGCGCACATCCTTGAAATGCTCTTCCAGGTACTCAACCACGTTTTCATCGGTATCTAGCATTGCTGGCCTCCTGTCTCATCAGATTCTTTGACGCCGGTAATCAGGCGCATCCCTTTCGAGCAGAAGGCGTACCAATTCTTCTTGAGAATTAATTTCTTATAAATCAATAGGTTGAAAAACAAAGCGGCGAATTGATATTTGCAATTTGCAAGAAAGCCCCTGCCGAGCCTTGCATTCGGCAACCCGTTGCGCCCGTCGTCTCGCCTGCAACCCCCTGGCGCGGCTTCTCGCAAGCCGAGCCGCCGGTAAAAAAAACTAAACTTCCGGCGCTCCCCTCCGGTCACCCCTAGCAAGGACTTCGCCCATGCCACGGCGCGACGGAGTCCGACCGACCAACGCCAAGGACAACGTACGACCGGAGGATGACATGGGACATTCTGTTGCAGGCGTTTGCCTGGAAGAACCCGCGGTACTGACCGCTTTTCCGTCGCTGCTGCACCCGCAGGACCCGCCGCAACAGAGGGATCGGATACTCTTCGTTACCGCCGAGCTCAGCGATTTCGTCAAGGTCGGCGGACTCGGCGACTTTTCCGCCGCGCTGCCGAGGGTCCTCAAGCGCGAGCATTCGGTGCGAGTCCTGCTGCCCGGCTATCGCCAGGTGCTGGAGCGCTGCCGCGACTTGCGGATCATCGGCAGCCTGCCCGGCCGGGCGGCGATCCCGCCCTGCGAGATCGGCCTGGTGACCCTCGACGACGGCCTGGAAGTCATGCTGGTGCTCTGCCCGCTGCTCTACGAGCGCGAGGGTACGCCGTACATGGACGACCAGGGCAACGACTGGCCGGACAACCACCTGCGCTTCGCCCGCCTGTGCCTGGCCGCCGCCGAGATCGCCGGCGGACGCGGCGCCCAGGGCTGGCAACCGGGCCTGGTGCACGCCAACGACTGGCCGTCGGCGCTGACGCCGGCCTACATGGCCTGGAACGGCGTGCGCACGCCGAGCCTGTTTACCATCCACAACCTCGCCTACCAGGGCCTCTGCGACCTGCAATGCAGCGCCGAACTGGGCCTCCCCGACGAAGCGCTGAGCCACGAAAGCATGGAGTTCCACGGGCGCCTGTCGTTCCTCAAGGCCGGCATCGCCCATGCCCACCACATCACCACGGTGAGCGAGACCTACGCCCAGGAAATCACTACCCCGGAATACGGCTGCGGCCTGCACGGCATCCTCAAGTACAAGGTCGAGAAGCGTCAGCTCAGCGGCATCGTCAACGGTATCGACGATAGCTGGCAACCGCACTGCGATCCGCACCTGGTCGCCTGCTTCAGCGCCCGCCAATGGGCCGGCAAGCGCGCCAACACGCGCTACGTGGAGGAGCGTTTCGGCCTGGAGCCGGGCAAGGGGCCGCTGTTCGCGGTGGTCTCGCGCCTGGTGCAGCAGAAAGGCATCGACCTGACCCTGGAGATCAGCGATGCCCTGCTCCAGGCCGGCGGCCGTCTGGTCAGCATCGGCCGTGGCGAGCCGAACCTGGAGAAGGCCATGCTCGAACTCGCCCGGCGTCATCCCGGCCAGGTCGGCGTGCACATCGGTTTCGACGAGACCGAGGCCCGCCGTATCTACGCCGGCAGCGACTTCCTGCTCATGCCCTCGCGTTATGAGCCCTGCGGGCTCAGTCAGCTCTATGCGCAATGCTTCGGCTCGCTGCCGATCGCGCGCTGCACCGGCGGCCTCGCCGATACCATCGTCGACGGAGTCACCGGCTTCCTGTTCCGTGAGGAAACCGCGCAGAGCTACCTCGATGCGGTGATGCGCGCGATCAACGTCTACCACTGTCCCTCGCTGCTCAACGCCATGCGCTGCAAGGCGATGGCCGCGCCGATGTTCTGGAGCGACTCGGTGGAGCCTTACAACCGCCTGTACCGGCGCCTGTTGAGGAATACCGCTCCGGCCCTGCGCGGGGTACGCCAGTGATGGCGATCCGGCGCCGCTTCGGCGCCCAGTTCCAAGGCAACGGCCGGACCTGCTTCGGCCTCTGGGCTCCGGACGCCCGTGAGGTCCGGGTCGAGACCGCCGACGGCCGAGACTGGCCGCTGGAAGGCAGCGACAGCGGCTGGTTCGAGGCGACCCTGCCCTGTCCGCCCGGCACCCGCTACCGTTACCGCATCGATGGTCGCCCCGGGGTGCCGGACCCGGCCTCGCAGTTCCAGCCCGACGGCGTGCATGGCCACAGCCAGGTGCTGGACCATGGCGCCTACGCCTGGCGCGTCGACGAGTGGCGCGGGCGGCCCTGGCACGAAGCGGTGATCTACGAGCTGCACGTCGGCCTGTTCGGCTCCTACGCCGAGGTCGAGCGCTTCCTTCCGCGCCTGGTGGAACTGGGCGTGACCGCCGTGGAGCTGATGCCGCTGGGCGAGTTTCCCGGTCGCCGCAACTGGGGCTACGACGGCGTGCTGCCGTTCGCCCCGGCGTCGGCCTACGGCACGCCCGAGCAACTCAAGCATCTGATCGACAGCGCTCACGGCATGGGCCTGATGGTCTTCGTCGACGTGATCTACAACCACTTCGGCCCGGACGGCAACTACCTCGCGCAGTACGCCGCCGCGTTCTTCCGCGACGACCGGCAGACGCCCTGGGGCCAGGCCATCGATTTCCGTCGCGGCGAAGTCCGCGAGTTCTTCTATGAGAACGCCCTGATGTGGCTGCTCGACTATCGCGTCGACGGCCTGCGCTTCGATGCCGTGCACGCGATTCCCGATAGCGCGTTCCTCGTCGAGATGGCCCGCCGCCTGCGCGGCGCCGCCGGCCCCGAGCGCCATGTGCACCTGGTCCTGGAGAACGACGACAACCGCGCCAGCCTGCTGCGCCAGGGCTACGACGCACAGTGGAACGACGATGGCCACCATGCGCTGCACGTCCTGCTCACCGGCGAGAACGACGGCTACTACCAGGACTACCCCGAGCCGCTGCGTTGCCTGGCGCGCTGCCTGGCCGAAGGCTTCGTCTACCAGGGCGAAGCCAACCGCCACGGCCGGCCGCGCGGCGAACCGAGTGCCGACCTGGCGCCGGACGCCTTCGTGCTGTTTCTGCAAAACCACGACCAGGTCGGCAACCGCGCCTTCGGCGAGCGTCTCAGCGTCCTCGCCGAACCCCAGACGTTGCGCCTGGCGATAGCGCTGCAACTGCTCGCGCCGATGATTCCGCTGCTGTTCATGGGCGAGGAATGCGCCGCGCGCGAACCGTTCCTGTATTTCACCGATCACCAGGGCGAACTGGCGGACGCGGTCCGCGAGGGACGACGCAAGGAGTTCGGCGAGTTCGGCCGCTTCGGCGAGGGCGCCATCCTGGCTTCGCTCCCCGACCCAAACGCGGTGGAGACCTTCGAGCGCTCGCGTCCCGGCCTGGCCGATTGCGACCCGGCCTGGCGCGGCTTCTACCGGCAACTGCTGGAAATCCGTCATGAACACCTGATCCCGCGCCTGCGCGGCGCCCGTTCGCTGGGCGTTACCACCATCGCCGGCGCCGCGCTGTCGGCGCGCTGGCGACTCGGTGACGGCAGTGACTGGCGAATCGACTTCAACCCTTCTCCGCTCGAAGCGGAAGTCGAGCCGCCGGCGGCCGCCACCTGGGTGCTGTTCCTCGACAACCTCGCCTGTGCCGAGTATCGCCGCGGCCGCCTAAGTCCCCGCAGCATCGCGGTCAGCCTGGAGCCCGCCCATGAGTGACGCACGCCTGGCCGAACTGGCCGCCGCCGTGGGCCTGCAACTCGACTGGCAGGACGCCAACGGACGGCCGCAGCGGGTCGACCCGGAGGTCCAGCGCGGCCTGCTGGAAGCACTCGGCTATCCGGCGCAGAGTCCGCAACAGATCGAACAGAGCCTGGCCGCGCTGGCCCGGCTGCGCGAGGACAGCGCCAACCTCGGACTGCTGGTCGGCGAATGCGGCCAGCCGCTGGAGCAAGCGCTCGGCCCCGCCGGCACCCCGGGCGAGCTGGTCTACGAGGACGGCACGCGGATCGCCCTGCGCCTGGATGCCGAAGGCCGCCTGCCGGCGCAGGCCCGCAGTGGCTATGCGCAGCTGTCGCTGGAGCAGCGGGAATGGGCGGTGGCGATGGCGCCGCCGAGCTGTCCGTCCCTGGCCAGCCTCGCCCCGGGTCGCTCGCGTCGCTGGGGTCTGGCCGCCCAGGTCTATGCCCTGCGCCGCCCCGGCGACGGCGGCCTGGGCGACAGCGCCGCCCTCGAGGACCTGCTGCGCAGCGCCGCGCGGCATGGCGCCGACGCGCTGGCGATCAGCCCGCTGCACGCCCTGGCCGAGGCCAACGGACATGCCTACAGCCCCTACTCGCCGTCCAGCCGGCTGTTCTTCAATGTCCTGCACGCCGCGCCGGCGACCATTCTCGGCGCGGCGGCGGTGGAACAGGCGATCCGTCGCGCCGGCCTGGCCGCGGAGATGGCCCGCCTGGAGAGCCTGGAGCTGATCGACTGGACAGCGGCGGCGGACCTGCGCATGCGCCTGCTGCGCCAACTCCACCGCGACTTCACCGAGCGCGCCAGTCCCTTGCGCCACGACCTCGCCGAATTCCGCCGCGAAGCCGGCGAGGCCCTGCTGCACCACTGCCGCTTCGAGACCCTGCAGGCGCACCTGGGCGCCGGCCCCGACTGGAGACGCTGGCCGGAGCCGCTGCGCCGCCCCGGCGAGCCGGCGGTGGCCGCGTTCTGCGCCGATCACGCCGAGGAAGTGGACTTCCGTGCCTTCGGCCAGTGGCTGACCCAACGTTGCCTGCAACATGCCCAGCGCCAGGCGCGCGAGGCCGGGATGGCCATCGGTCTGGTCGCCGACCTGGCGGTGGGCGCCGACGGCGGCGGCAGCCAGGCCTGGTCGCGGCAGGAAGAGCTGCTCGCCGAAGTGAATGTCGGCGCGCCGCCGGACATCCTCAACCAGTCCGGACAGGACTGGGGCGTTTCCGCGTTCAATCCCGAAGGCCTGCGCCGCCACGGCTACCGGGCATTCCGCGAGATGCTGCGGGCCAACCTGGCCTGGCCCGGAGGGCTACGCATCGACCATGTGATGGGCCTGCAACGTCTCTGGCTGATCCCGCGCGGCCAGCCGCCCCACGCCGGCGCCTACCTGCGCTACCCGCAACGCGAGCTGCTGCGCCTGCTGGCGCTGGAGGCCAGTCGCGCCTCGGCGCTGGTCATCGGCGAGGACCTCGGCACCGTTCCCGAAGGCCTGCGCGAGGAACTGGCACGCCGCCAAGTGCTGGGTACCCGCGTGCTGCTCTTCGAGCGGCGCGGCGAACGCTTCGTGCCCCCGGCGCAATGGCCGGCGGACGCCATGGCCACCACCAGCACCCACGACCTGCCGAGCCTGTCCGGCTGGTGGCGGGGCCAGGACATCCACTGGCGCGGCCGCGCCGGACACCGCAGCGCCGAGGAATGCGCGGCCGACCTGGAACTGCGCGCCGAGGAGCGCCGGGCCCTGGCCGCCAGCCTCGAACCGCCGGTCGATCCCGACCCCGCCGCCGAAGTACCGCTGGACGCCTGCATCGGCTATGTCGGGGCAACCCCCGCGCCGTTGGTGCTACTGCCCCTGGAGGACGCCCTGGGCAGCCTGGAGCAGCCGAACCTGCCCGGCCCCGGCGACGCCCACCCGAACTGGCGGCGGCGCTGGCCGGAAAACGCCGCGCAGATGCTCGGAACGCCGCAGGTCGACCGGCGCCTGCGCCTGCTCGAACGCAGCCGCCGGGATGCCGAGGAGGCCGCCCATGATTGAGCCCCGCGCTACCCTGCGCCTGCAATTCCACGCCGGCTTCACCCTCGACGATGCCCTGCCCTGGCTGGACTATTTCGCCGACCTGGGCATCAGCCATCTCTACGCCTCGCCGCTGTTCCGCGCGCGGCCCGGCTCCAGCCACGGCTACGACGTGGTCGACCCGACCCGGATCAATCCGGAACTGGGCGGCGAGCCGGCGCTGCTGCGCCTGATCCAGGGGCTGCGGCAACGCGGCATGGGCCTGCTCATGGACATAGTGCCGAACCACATGGGCATCGGCGGCGGCGCCAATCCCTGGTGGCAGGACGTGCTCGAATGGGGGCGCGAGAGTCCCTACGCGAGTTTCTTCGACATTCAGTGGGAATCCCACGACGCCGCGTTGCGCGGCCAGGTGCTGCTGCCGTTCCTGCGCAGCGACTACGGCGAGGTCCTGGCTGCCGGGGAGATCGGCCTGAGCCTGGACCGCGAGGCCGGCCGCCTGCTGGCGAGCCACGGCGAGCAGCGCTTCCCCCTCTGGCCGGGCAGCTACCCGGAGCTGCTGGAAGACAGCGGCGAGCCGCGCCTGTCAGCCCTGGCCGGCGGTTTCCGCGAGTGCCGGCAGGACCGCGAGGCCTTGCGCGAGATGCAGCGTCGACTGGCGGCTG
Source organism: Pseudomonas sp. HMSC065H01 (assembly GCF_001815235.1). Classification (NCBI taxonomy): domain Bacteria; kingdom Pseudomonadati; phylum Pseudomonadota; class Gammaproteobacteria; order Pseudomonadales; family Pseudomonadaceae; genus Pseudomonas; species Pseudomonas sp. HMSC065H01. The sequence goes on from NZ_KV819837.1 coordinate 49,422, forward strand.
CGCTCGCCGAGAGCGCTCCGCGCGCAGCCCTCCAGCGCACGCTGGGCGAACTCCAGGAACGCCACGAGGAGGCTCGCCAACGCCTGCACCGCCTGCTCGAGGCGCAGCACTACCGCCTGGCCAGTTGGCGCACCGCGGCGGACGACATCAACTGGCGCCGTTTCTTCGACATCAGCGAACTGGTCGGCCTGCGGGTCGAGCGCGGCGAGGTGTTCGAGGCCGTGCACGGCAAGGTCTTCCAGTTGCTCGAGGACGGTCTGCTCGATGGCCTGCGCATCGATCACGTCGACGGCCTGGCCGATCCGCGCGGCTATTGCCGACGCCTGCGCCGCCGCAGCGAGCGGATCCGCGCCCATCGCGGCGGCGCGCCGATGCTGCTGTACGTTGAGAAGATCCTCGGTGGCGAGGAGCGCCTGCCCGAGGATTGGCTGTGCGACGGCACCACCGGCTACGACTTCATGAACCAGGTCAGCCTGTTGCAGCACGATCCGCGCGGCGAACGACCGTTGCGCGAACTCTGGCAGCGGGTCAGCGGACGCCCGGAGGCGTTTCTCGACGAGGTCTACCAGGCTCGCCAACTGGTCCTGGCGGGAAGCCTCGCCGGTGACCTGGAGAACCTCGCCCAGGGTCTTTTGCGGGTGGCGCGGGCCGACCTGGCCAGCCGCGACCTGACCCTGGGCGGTATCCGCCGCGCGCTGTTCCAGTTGCTCGCGCGCTTTCCGGTCTACCGTACCTACGCTGGGGCCTGCGGTCGCTCGGTGCAGGATCGCGAGGTGTTCCGCTATGCCGCAGAGGCGGCCCGCGAGGATCTCGACGAAGCCGACCGGGCGGTCCTCGACCATCTCGAACGCTGGCTCGGCGGGCAGCCGCTGCGCGAGCTGCCGCCCGGTCCGCTGCGGCGCCTGCGCGGCGAGTTGCTGGCGCGCTTCCAGCAGTTGAGTTCGCCGACCGCCGCCAAGGCCGTGGAGGATACCGCCTGCTATCGCTCGGCGGCCCTGCTCTCGCGCAACGACGTCGGCTTCGACCCGCAGCGCTTCGCCGCTTCCGCCGAGGAATTCCATGCCGCCTGCGAAGCCAGGCGCCTGGCCAGCCCGCGCGCCCTGCTGGCCACCGCCAGCCATGACCACAAGCGCGGCGAGGACGCCCGCGCCCGTCTTGCGGCGCTCAGTGAACTGGCGCCCTGGTTCGCGCGTAACGTCGAGCACTGGCAAAGCCTGGCCACGCCGTTGCGCCGCGACCTCGCCGAGGGGCCGGCGCCGAGTCCCGGCGACGAGCTGATCCTGTTCCAGGCCCTGCTCGGCAGTTGGCCGCTCGACGCGCCTTGCGACGGCGCCGCCCTGGACCAAGCGTTCCTCGCGCGGATGCGCGAATGGCAATGCAAGGCCTTGCGCGAAGCCAAGCTGCGCACGCGCTGGACCGCGCCCGACGAAGACTACGAGCGCGCCTGCGCCGACTATCTGGAACAGCTCCTGCGCGCGCCACTGGCCCAGGCCCTGCGCCAGTCGCTGGGCAACGCGGCGGCGCGACTGATGCCGGCCGGGGCCCTGAATGGCCTCGCCCAATGCCTGCTGCGCCTGACCTGCCCGGGTATCCCCGATCTCTACCAGGGGCGCGAGTACTGGGACTTCAGCCTGGTCGACCCGGACAACCGGAGGCCGGTGGACTTCGCCCGGCACGCCGCCGCCCTGGCCGCGCCGACGCCCTTCCCGGAACTGCTGGAGCACTGGCGCGACGGTCGCATCAAGCAGACCCTGATCGCCCGCGTGCTGGGGCTGCGGCGGATGCAGCCGGGCCTGTTCCGCGACGGCGACTACCTGCCCCTGGAGGTCAGCGGCGAGCATGCCGAGCGGGTCCTGGCCTTCGCCCGGCGCAGTCGTCACGGTTGCCTGCTGGTGGTGGTCCCGCGCCTGGCCTGCGCCCTGCTCGGCCACGCCACGCAGCCGCAGGTGCCGGCCGAGGCCTGGGGCGACACCTGCCTCCTGCTGCCGCCGAGTCTCTCCGAATGCACCTACAGCGGCCTGTTTTCCACCATGCCGCTGCCCAGCGACGGGCACCTGAGCCTGTCCGAAGTGCTCGCCGACTTTCCCGTCAACCTGCTTTACCGCCTCGCCCAGGAGGACACCCCATGAGCGCCGACGAAAAACGCATACGAGAGTTCGCCTACCAGATCTGGGAATCCGAGGGCTGCCCCGACGGCCAGGCCGAACGCCACTGGGCCATGGCCCGGCAACTGGCCGAAGCGGAAGCCGCCGCGGCGGCACCGAAGAAGACCCGCGGTCGGGCCAAGGCCGCCAAGGAAACCCCGGCCCTGCTGCAAGCGCCGGCCGCCAAGCCGCGCAAGCCGAGGGCCGCGTCCCCGGCGCGGCCCGCCAGCGAAAAACCGGCGGCGGCCAAGCCGCGCAGCCGCCGCAAGCCCGAAGCGGGCGAATGAGGAGTCCAGTGCATGAGCAGAAAGCGTAGCCCCGCTCCTTCGCGGATCAGCGAAGGGCACCCCTTCCCCCTTGGCGCCACCTGGGACGGCCTCGGCGTCAATTTCGCGCTGTTCTCGGCCCACGCGACCAAGGTCGAGCTGTGCCTGTTCGACGCGCGCGGGGAAAAGGAGATCGAGCGCATCGAATTGCCCGAGTACACCGACGAGATCTGGCACGGCTACCTGCCCGACGCCCACCCGGGGCAGATCTACGGCTACCGGGTGCACGGTCCCTACGAGCCGGATGCCGGCCACCGCTTCAATCCCAACAAATTGCTCCTCGATCCCTACGCCAAGCAGTTGGTCGGCCGCCTGCGCTGGTCCGAGGCGCTGTTCGGCTACACCATCGGCTCGGCCGACGCCGACCTCAGCTTCGACGAGCGCGACAGCGCGCCCTTCGTGCCCAAGTCGAAGGTCATCGATCCGGCCTTCACCTGGGCCGAGCGCCCGCCGGTACGCGTCCCCTGGGACCGCACGGTGATCTACGAAGCCCACCTGCGCGGCCTCAGCATGCGCCATCCACAGGTCCCGGAGGCGGTTCGCGGGACCTTCGCCGGGCTGATGAACGCCGACCTGCTGGCGCACATCCGCCGGCTCGGGGTGACCAGCGTCGAGCTGCTGCCGATCCACGGCTTCGTCGACGACAAGCACCTGCTGGAAAACGGCATGAGCAACTACTGGGGCTACAACAGCATCGCCTTCTTCGCCCCGCACCCGGCCTACCTCGCCAGCGGCCAGGTCAACGAGTTCAAGGAGATGGTCGCGCACCTCCACGACGCCGGACTGGAGCTGATCCTCGACGTGGTCTACAACCACACCGCGGAAGGCAACGAGCTGGGTCCGACCCTGTGCATGCGCGGCATCGACAACGCCTCGTACTACCGCCTGATGCCCGACCAGCGCCGCTACTACATCAACGATTCCGGCACCGGCAACACCCTCGACCTCAGCCACCCCTGCGTGTTGCAGATGGTCACCGACTCGCTGCGCTACTGGGCCACGGAGATGCGCGTGGACGGCTTCCGCTTCGACCTGGCGACCATCCTCGGCCGCCATCCGGACGGTTTCGACGAGCGCCACGGCTTCCTCGTCGCCTGCCGCCAGGACCCGGTGCTGAGCAAGTGCAAGCTGATCGCCGAACCCTGGGATTGCGGCCCCGGCGGCTACCAGGTAGGCGGCTTCCCGCCCGGCTGGGCGGAATGGAACGACCGTTTCCGCGATTGCGTGCGCGCCTACTGGCGCGGCGACGACGGCATGCTGCCGGAACTGGCGCGACGCCTAACCGCCTCCGGCGATCTCTACGACCAGCGTGGACGGCGGCCCTACGCGTCGGTGAACTTCGTCACCGCCCACGACGGTTTCACCCTGCGCGACGTGGTTTCCTACGATCACAAGCACAACGAGGCCAACGGCGAGAACAACGCCGACGGCAGCGACCACAACCTGTCCTGGAACCACGGCTGCGAGGGCCCCACCGACGACCCGGAGATCCGCGCCCTGCGCCTGCGCCAGATGCGCAACCTGCTGTCCACCCTGCTGCTGTCCCAGGGCACCCCGATGCTGGTCGCCGGCGACGAGTTCAGCCGCACCCAGCAGGGCAACAACAATGTCTATTGCCAGGACAACGAACTGGGCTGGATCGACTGGCGGCTGGACGACGAGGGCCGTTCGCTGCTGGCCTTCACCCAGCGCCTGCTGGCCCTGCGCCAACGCTATCCGATCCTGCGCAGGGGGCGCTTCCTGGTCGGCGAGTACAACGAGGCGCTGGGTGTCAAGGACGTCACCTGGCTGGCGCCCGGCGGCGAGGAGATGACCGAGGAACACTGGCACGACGAGCACGCCCGCTGTCTCGGCGTGCTCCTCGATGGCCGCGCGCAACCCACCGGGATCCTGCGCAGCGGTGAGGATGCCACCCTGCTGCTGATCCTCAATGCCTACCACGACGCGGTGTCCTTCCGTCTTCCCGAGGTGGCCGAAGGCAGCGGCTGGACCTGCCTGCTGGATACCCAGCGGCCGGAGGACCCGCTCGGCGAACGCTACCCGTTCGCCAGCGAGTTCCTGGTCGGCGGCCGCAGTTTCCTGCTGTTCGAGCTACAACCGCCGGGCGCCGGAGCGGAAGGATGAACGGCGGGGAAAAAAGCTGAACCGCCCCCGGCACCTCCAGTCGGAACCTGTAGGTGCCGCACGCGGCGCCCGCACATCCACCCTACACAGGAGGACAGCATGAAGATCAGCGACATCATGACCCGCAACGTCCAGGTCGCCGACCCGCAGCAGAGCATCCGCGAGGCGGCCGCCACCATGGCGAGGATCGACAGCGGCGCCCTGCTGGTCGGCGAAGGCGACCGCCTGGTCGGGATGATCACCGATCGCGACATCGCCATCCGCGCGGTGGCCGGCGGCCTGTCCGGGGATACCCCGCTGGGCCGCATCATGAGCGGCGACATCCACTATTGCTTCGAAGACGAAGACGTCCAGCACGTGGCCCGCAACATGGCCGACATCCAGATGCGCCGCCTGCCGGTGCTCAACCGCGAGAAGCGGCTGGTCGGCGTGGTTTCCCTGGGCAACATCGCCAGCTGCCGCGACCAGGCCTCCAGCGCCACCGTCCTGCAGGGCGTCGCCCAGGCCCACTACTGAGCCTTTCTTCCACCCGGCCCGCCTTTGCCGTACCGGCCGAGGCCGGGCCCCAACCGGGAGAACGCCATGAAAGCCGTGGTATTCCATGACATCGGCGACATCCGCCTGGAAGACGTGGCGGAGCCGCGCCTGCAGGAGCCCACCGACGCCATCGTGCGGCTGACCGCCTCGGCGATCTGCGGCACCGACCTGCACTTCGTCCGTGGCAGCGTCGGCGGCATGCGTCCGGGAACCATCCTCGGCCATGAGGGCGTGGGCATCGTCGAGGCGCTCGGCGACGAAGTGCGCAACCTTCAGGTCGGCGACCGGGTGGTGATTCCCTCGACCATCGCCTGCGGCAATTGCGTGTATTGCCGAGCCGGCTACTACGCCCAGTGCGACGTCGCCAACCCCGGCGGCAGCCAGGCCGGCACCGCGTTCTTCGGCGGTCCCCGGGCCAACGGCGGCTTCCATGGGCTGCAAGCCGAGAAAGCGCGGATTCCCTATGCCAACATCGGCCTGATCCGCCTGCCCAGCAGCATCAGCGACGACCAGGCGATACTCCTGTCGGACATCTTCCCCACCGGTTACTTCGGCGCCGAACTGGCCGGTATCGCCCCCGGCAACACCGTCGCCGTGTTCGGCTGCGGTCCGGTGGGCCAGTTCGCCATCGCCAGCGCGTTGCTCCTCGGCGCCGCCAGGGTGTTCGCCATCGACCGCCACCCGGACCGCCTGCACATGGCCCGCCAGCAAGGCGCCGAAGTGATCGACTTCGAGCGCGAGGATCCGGTCCAGGCCCTGCGCTGGCTGACCGCCGGGATCGGCGTGGACCGCGCCATCGACGCCGTCGGCGTGGACGCCGAGCACAGCCATGGCACCGCCACCCCGGCGCCGCGCCAGGAGGGCACCAGCTGGAGTCCCGGCAACGCCCCCGCACAGGCCCTGGAGTGGGCGGTGCAGGGCCTGGCCAAGGCCGGCACCCTGTCGATCATCGGCGTCTACGCCGAAGACTCGCGGCAGTTTCCCATCGGCCTGGCGATGAACCGCAACCTGACCATCCGCATGGGCAACTGCCACCACCGCAAGTACATTCCGCTGCTGCTCGAACATGTGCTCAGCGGACGCATCGACCCGGCGAAGATCCTCACCCAGGTGAAGCCGATCGGCGACGCCATCGAGGCCTTCGAAGCCTTCGACCACCGCGAGACCGGCTGGATCAAGGTCGAACTGGTGCCGCAGAAGCGCCAGGTCGAGGGCGGCGAGGAACGCCTCGACGAACGCGCGGTGGACGAACTGGCGCGCCGGCCGACGCCGGAAAGCGGCGCCCGGGGGTAATGCATGAGCGCACCGGCACGCCTGCGCATCGGCATTTCCGGCTGGCGCTACGCCCCCTGGAGAGGTGACTTCTATCCCGAGGGGCTGCGCCAGAAGGACGAACTGCGCTTCGCCTCGCGGGCGGTGAACAGCATCGAGATCAACGGCACCTTCTACGCCCTGCAGACGCCCGAGCGCTTCCGCGGCTGGGCCGAGGACACCCCCGAGGACTTCGTTTTCAGCGTCAAGGCCCCGCGTTACATCACCCACGTGCGGCGCCTGCGCGAGATCGACGAGCCGCTGGCGAACTTCTTCGCCTCCGGCCCCCTCGCCCTGCGCCAGCGCCTCGGCCCGTTCCTCTGGCAGTTCCCGCCGAGCATGCGCTTCGACCGCGAGCTGTTCGCCGATTTCCTCGCCCGCCTGCCGCGCGACGGCGCCGCCGCGCAGAAGCTCGCCCGGCACAGCGCCGCGCGCCTGCACCGCGAGGGCTACCTCGACGGCGATCCGGCGCAGCGCCTGCGGCATGCCGTGGAAATCCGCCATGAGAGCTTCGTCGACCCGACGTTCATCGAGCTGCTGCGCGAATACCGGGTTGCCCTGGTGGTGGCCGATACCGCCGGCAAGTGGCCGCTGCTCGGCGACGTCTGCGCCGACTTCCTCTACCTGCGCCTGCATGGCGACAAGGAGCTCTACCGCAGCGGCTATTCGGAAGCGGCCCTGGGCCAGTGGCAGGCACGGATCCGCGCCTGGGCCGGCGGCGGCCAGACCGACGACCTGCGCCGGGCCAGCCAGGACGCCCCGGCGACGGCGACGGCGACGGCGCGCGACCTGTACTGCTACTTCGACAACGACGTCAAGGTGCGCGCACCCTACGACGCCCGGCGCCTCCTGCAGCTGCTGGAACTCGACGGCGGCCTGCGCACGGTGCCCGGACAGTTGCCCGATGACCTGCGGGAGAGTGCCGCATGATCCTGCCGCGCCTGCAGGTGCTGACGGTGAACACCCACAAGGGTTTCAACCCGTTCAATCGGCGCTTCATCCTGCCGGAGTTGCGCGAAGCGGTGCGCAGCGTCGGTGCCGACCTGGTGTTCCTCCAGGAGGTCCTCGGCTCCCATAGCCTGCACGCCGCGCGCCTGCCGTCCTGGCCGCCGGCGCCGCAATACGAGTATCTGGCCGACAGCATGTGGCCGCAGTTCGCCTACGGGCGCAACGCGGTGTATCCCGAAGGCCACCATGGCAATGCCGTGCTCTCCAAGCATCCGATCCTCGCCCACCGCAACCTCGACGTCTCGGTGGCGGGCAACGAGGAACGCGGCCTGTTGCATGCGGTGATCGACATCGGCCGTTCGCTGCACGCGGTCTGCGTGCACCTGGGATTGCGCGAGGCGCAGCGCCAGCGCCAGTTGCAACTGCTCTGCGAACTGGTGGCGGGCCTGCCGGAGCGCGAGCCGGTGGTGGTCGCCGGCGACTTCAACGACTGGCGCCAGCGCGCTGACCAACTGCTCGCCGGTTGCGGCCTGCGCGAAGTCTTCGTCGGCGCCCAGGGCCGGCCGGCGCGCAGCTTCCCGGCGCGCTGGCCGGTGCTGCCGCTGGACCGCATTTACCTGCGCAATGCCCGCGGGCGCCAGCCGCGCATCCTCTCGCGGCGGCCCTGGTCGCACCTGTCCGACCACCTGCCGCTGGCGGTGGAGGTGGAGCCATGAACTTCCCCTGGCGCGACGGCAACCGCGTAGAACTGCTGATCAACGGCGAAGAGTACTTTCCGCGCCTGTTCCAGTGCATCGCCGAGGCGCGCCGGGAGATCCTCCTGGAAACCTTCATCATCTTCGAGGACGAGGTCGGCCGGCAGTTGCAGGAAGCCCTCAGCGCCGCCGCCGAGCGCGGTGTCGAGGTGCAGGTCACGGTGGACGGCTACGGCACCGCCTCGCTCAGCCCGGACTACCTGGCCAGGCTGGCCGCCTCCGGGGTTCGCGTGCACCTGTTCGACCCGCGCCCGCGCCTGCTCGGCATGCGCACCAACCTGTTTCGCCGGTTGCACCGCAAGCTGGTGGTGATCGATCGCCGGCAGGCCTTCGTCGGCGGCATTAATTACGGCGAGGACCACCTGGTACGTCGCGGCAACATGGCCAAGCAGGACTACGCGGTGCGCGTCGAGGGCCCGGTGGTGCGCGATATCCGCCAGGCCTGCCTGGCGCTGCTCGAACCGGACGCCGACTACCCGCCGTTGCGGCCGTCGGGCGCCGGGCAGCCGGCGCGGGTGCGCCTGGTGATCCGCGACAACGACCAGTCCAGCGACGACATCGAGCGCGAGTACCTGCAGGCGATCCGCCAGGCGCGGCGACGCCTGCTGATCGCCAACGCCTATTTCTTCCCCGGCTACCGCCTGCTTCGCGAGCTGCGCGATGCGGCGCGCCGCGGCGTGCGCGTCGACCTGGTACTACAGGGCATGCCGGACATGCCGCTGGTGCGCCTGTGCAGCCGGCTGCTCTACGACTACCTGCTGCGCGAGGGCGTGCGTATCCACGAATACTGCCAGCGTCCGCTGCACGGCAAGGTCGCGGTGATCGACGACGACTGGTCGACCATCGGCTCGAGCAATCTCGATCCCCTCAGCCTGTCGCTGAACCTGGAGGCCAACCTGGTGATCCGCGACGTCGCCTTCAACGGCCAGCTCTACCAGCACCTGCGCGAGCTGGCGCGCCGCCACTGCCGGCGCATCAGCCGCCGCCACGCGAGGCGCGGCTACTGGTGGCGAGCGCCGCTGATCTTCCTCGGCTTCCACTTTTCCAGGCACTTTCCGGCTATCGCCGGTTGGGTACCCGCCCATCTGCCGCGCCTGAAATCGCTGGAGCCGCGTCCGTCGCGGCGCTGGCAGGAACGCCAGGGCCAGCGGGGCAACCCATGAACGGCAGCGGTCACGAAGCCACCTCGACGCCGCCGCGCCGCTCTCACTGGCGCTGGCTGCGCAGGCTGCTGACCCTGGCGTTCTTCGTGCTGGTCCCGGTGCTGCTGTTCCTGCTGGTGAAGAATCTCGACTGGCAGGAAGTCCGCCACGCCCTCGACGAGTATCGCCCCGCGACCCTGTTCCTCGGGCTGCTGCTGGCGGCCGCCGGCTATACGGTGTTCAGCAGCTTCGACCTGCTCAGCCGCTACTACATCGGCCACTCGCTGCCCAAGCGGCGGGTCTTCACCGTGGCGTTCGTGTGCAATGCGTTCAACCTCAACCTGAGTTCCTGGGTCGGCGCCGTGGCGCTGCGCTATCGCCTGTACAGTCGGCTCGGCCTGGACATCGCCGATATCACCCGGATCCTCACCTTCAGCCTGGTGACCAACTGGTTCGGCTACCTGCTGCTCGCCGGCATCCTGTTCAGCTGCGGCCTGCCGGCCTTGCCGCCGGGCTGGAAGCTCGGCAGCGACGGCCTGCGCCTGATCGGCGCCCTGCTCCTGGCGCTGGCCGCAGGCTACCTGCTGGCCTGCCGTTTCGCCCGACGCCGCGCCTGGGGCTGGCGCGAGCATCGGCTGACCCTGCCGTCCTGGCGGCTGGCGGCCCTGCAAGGCCTGCTCGGAGCGAGCAACTGGTCGCTGATGGCGCTCCTGCTGTACAGCCTGCTGCCGCACAGCGTGGATTACCCGAGCGTCCTGGCGATCCTCCTGATCAGCAGCATCGCCGGGGTCATCACCCATATCCCGGCCGGGCTCGGGGTGCTCGAAGCGGTGTTCATCGCCCTGCTCCAGGGGCGCCTGTCCCAGGGCGTGCTGCTGGCCGCGTTGATCGGCTACCGGGTGCTGTATTTCCTCCTACCCCTGGCGCTGGCCTGCGTGGTCTACCTGCTGTTGGAGCGCCGGGCGATCCGCCTGTGCCGCAAACAGCGCCGCCTGCGCCAGGGCCAGGCCTGAATCAGCCGGCCGGACGCAGCAGCAGCGTGCCCAGCGGCGGCAGGTCGAGCACCAGCGACTGCGCCTGGCCATGGGCGCCGCACGACTCGCTGGAGACGCGGCCCTGGCTGCCTGCGCCGGAACCGGCGAACGCCTGGGCGTCGCTATTGAGCAGCACGTCCCAGTCGCCGCCTTGCGGTACGCCGATCCGATAGCCCTGGCGCGGCACCGGGGTGAAATTGTGTACCGCCAGCAGCGATGGCTCGCCGGCCGCGTGGCGCAGCCAGGCGTAGACACTGTTCGCCTGGTCGTCGCCGATCAGCCATTCGAAGCCGAGCGCCTCGCCGTCGCGCGCATGCAGTGCGGGGAGTTCGCGGTACAGCCGGTTGAGGGCCGCCACCAGGTCCTGTACGCCCTGATGCTCCGGATAGCGCAGCAGGTACCAGTCCAGTTCGCCGTCGTGGTTCCACTCGCGCCACTGGCCGAACTCGCATCCCATGAACAGCAGCTTCTTGCCCGGGTGCGACCACATGAAGCTCAGGTACAGACGCAGGTTGGCGAACTTCTGCCAGCGGTCGCCGGGCATCTTGTCCAGTAGCGAGTGCTTGCCATGTACCACCTCGTCGTGGGAGATCGGCAGGATGAAATGCTCGGAGAAGGCGTAGAGCAGGCCGAAGGTCAACTGGTGGTGGTGATAGCGCCGGTGCAGCGGGTCTTCGCCGATGTACGCCAGGCTGTCGTGCATCCAGCCCATGTTCCACTTATGGCTGAAGCCCAGGCCGCCCTCCGCCACCGGACGGCTGACGCCGGGCCAGGCGGTGGATTCCTCGGCGATCACCAGCGCGCCGGGGGTTTCGCTGGCGACCACCTGGTTGAGGTGATGGAGGAAGTCGATGGCCTCCAGGTTCTCCCGGCCGCCATGGCGGTTCGGCAGCCATTCGCCTTCCTTGCGCGAATAGTCGCGATAGAGCATCGAGGCCACCGCATCCACCCGCAGGCCGTCGACGTGGTAGGTGCGCAGCCAGTGCAGCGCCGAGGCCAGCATGAAGCCGTGCACCTCGCTGCGGCCAAGGTTGTAGATGTAGGTATCCCAGTCCTGGTGGAAGCCTTCGAAGGGATGTTCGTACTCGTACAGCGCCGTGCCGTCGAAACGGCCCAGGCCGTGGGCGTCGGTGGGAAAATGCGCCGGCACCCAGTCGAGGATCACGCCGATGCCGGCCTGGTGGCAGGCGTCGACGAACGCGGCGAAGTCCTCCGGCGTGCCGTAGCGCGCGGTGGGGGCGAACAACCCGAGCGGCTGGTAGCCCCAGGAGCCGCCGAAGGGATGTTCCATCACCGGCATCAGCTCGATATGGGTGAAGCCGAGCTGGCGCACGTAGGGAATCAGCTCCTCCGCCAGTTCCGACCAGTGCGGCGGCCGGCCGTCGCGGTGGCGCCAGGAGCCGGCGTGGACTTCGTAGATCGACAGCGGTGCCGCATAGCCCTGGCGCTCCGCGCGCCGGGCCAGCCAGTCCTGGTCGCGCCACTCGTGGCGCAACGCCGCGCAGGTCTTCGAAGCGGTTCCGGGCGGCGTCTCGCAGGCCAGCGCCAGGGGGTCGGCCTTCAGCGGCAGGAGGCCGTCGTGGCCCTGCAACTCGTACTTGTACAGTTCGCCCTCGCCGAGGCGCGGGACGAACAGTTCCCAGACGCCGGATGGATAGCGTCGTCGCATCGGGTGACGGCGCCCGTCCCAGCCGTTGAAATCGCCGACCACCGAGACGCGCACGGCGTTCGGCGCCCAGACTGCGAAGCGCACGCCCTCCACGCCTTCGTGACGGGTCAGTTGCGCGCCCAGGCAGGAGGCCAGTTGGCGGTGGTTGCCTTCGGCGAACAGGTAGAGGTCGAGTTCGCCGAGCAACGGCCCGAAGGCATAGGGGTCTTCGCTTTCCTGCACGCCGTCCGGCCAGTGCACGCGCAGGCGGTAGCGCGGTGGCAGGCGCTCCAGGTGGCGCTGGAACAAGCCGCTGCCGGGGTCGCTCTGCTCCAGTTCGGCGAGCGTCGCGCCGTCTTCGTCGAGCAGCTCGACGCGCTGCGCGCCGGGCAGGTAGGCGCGCAGCACGCCGCCTTCGCCGCCGGGGTCGCGCTGCGGGCCGAGGAAGGCGAATGGATCGCCCTGCAGGCCGCGCTGCAGCTTGTCCAGCTCCAGTTGCCAGCGTTCGCGTTCGGACATCGGTTCGCTCATCGGTTCTTGCCCTTCAGGAGGTGTTCGGTGAGTTCGGCCAGACCGGCGAGAGGCACTTCCAGCCAGTCGGGGCGGTAGTCGGCTTCGTAGAGCAGTTCGTAGGCGGCCTTTTCCAGGCAGGCCAGGGCCAGCGCCGCCCCCTCGCCTTCGCGACCGTGCCAGGCGTGCATGAGACCCGCCGCGGCGGCCCGATAGCCGGCCAGGAAGGCGTCGCGGGCTTCGCTGCGATAGCGCATGGCGACCTTGCGCCGGGCGCTGTCGGCCTGTTCCGAGCTATCGGTGCTCTGCGCGTTGCGCAGGACCATCGCCGCCGCGTAGTCGAACGAGCGCAGCATGCCGCCGACGTCCTTCATCGGACTGTGGCGCTGGCGGCGCTCTTCCAGGCTGCGCGCCGGCTCGCCCTCGAAGTCGATGAAGCGTGCGTCGCCCTGGACCATCAGCACCTGGCCCAGGTGCAGGTCGCCGTGAACCCTGATCAGCAACCCGCCGGCTGCCTGCCGGGCCAGCAGCGGCAGGCGTTCGAGCAGCGCCGGCAGGCGTTCCAGCAGGCGCCGCGCCTGTTCCGCCGCCTCGCCCTGCAACGGCCGTGGCGGCTCGCTCAGGCGTTTGCCGGCTTCGCGCAACTGTTCGGCGATGCGCAGCGCCCAGGCCTGGACGCTGGCTTCGTCGCTCTCGCGGCTGCCGAAGGCCGGATCGTCCGACTCGCCGGCCAGTACGCTGTGCATCTCGCCGAGCCGGGCGCCGAGGTTGGCGGCGAAGCCGCGCAGTTCGGCGAGGCTGTCGTATTGCCCTTCGAGCGCCTCGCTGGCCGCGGATATCTCGTCGCGCACGGCTCGCTCCAGGTTGTCCAGGGTCCAGTTCCAGGCGTCGCCCTGGTTGTTCAGGTAGCCCTGCAGGATCATCAGCGTGTGCGGCTCGCCATCCGCGCCGACCCGCCGTACCTCGCCGAGCAACGGGGCGATGCCGGGGTAGCCGTGGCGGGTCAGGTAGCCGCCGACCTCGATTTCCGGGTGCAGCCCCGGAAGGATCTTGCGCAGCACCTTGAGGACCATGCGCTCGCCGAAGCGGATCGAGCTGTTGGACTGCTCCACCGAGAACGGCAGGACGTCTTCGTCGGCGATGTCGTCCATTTCCGCCAGTCCCGCCGCCGGGATGAACTGGATCTCGCCGTCGCCGTGGGCGATCACCGCCTCGGCGCGGAGTTGCGCGAGGACCTTGCGGGCGAACAGCGGCAGGCTGGCGGCGTCGGTCAGCAGGCCGACCTTGCGACCGCGCCGCAGGCGCGCCAGGGCCAGCAACTGAGGCAGGCTGTCGCCGCGCTGGTCGGCGTCGAGGAAGCCCAGCGGCAACTGGTAGCGCAGCCCGTCGATCTCCACTTCGCACAGCGCACAGCGTGGCTCCGCCTCGTCCAGCGGAACGATGTAGCAGAGCCGTGGCTGGCCTATCTCGCCGGCGAACCAGCGGCGCTTCGGCAGGTAGGCCGGCAGCGTCTCGCCTTCCAGGATGTTCCGCGATGCGCCCTGCAGCAGCTCGCCGAGGCGCTGCTTGACCACCAGGGTCGGCAGTTCCGGCAGGCGCTCGTCGGCGGCCACGTGCCAGCTCGGCATCTGCGTCGCGTCGGCCAGGTAGAACCAGTAGAAGCCGTAGGGCGGCAGGGTCAGCAGGTAGGTCAGCTCGCCGATCGGCGGGAACGACATGCCGCCGATCATCTCCACCGGCACCTTGCCGGCATGGCTGGCGAGGTCCAGTTCCACCGCCTGGGCCGCGCGCGACAGGTTGGCCACGCAGAGGATGCTGTCCTGCCGTTCGCCCTCGGCGTATTCGCGCAGGTAGGCGAGGATCCGTCGGTTGCTCGGCGCGAGCATCTTCAGGCTGCCGCGGCCGAAGGCCTTCTGCTGGCTGCGCACGGCGAGCAGGCGGCGCATCCAGTTGAGCAGCGAATGCGGGTCGCGCGCCTGCGCCTCGACGTTGATCGTCTGGTAGCCGTACAGCGGGTCGAGGATCGGCGGCAGCACCAGCTTCGCCGGGTCGGCGCGGGAGAAGCCGCCGTTGCGGTCCACCGACCACTGCATCGGGGTCCGCACGCCGTCGCGGTCGCCGAGGTAGATGTTGTCGCCCATGCCGATCTCGTCGCCGTAGTACAGGGTCGGCGTGCCCGGCATCGACAACAGCAGGCTGTGCAGCAGCTCGATGCGCCGCCGGTCACGCTCCACCAGCGGCGCCAGGCGCCGGCGGATGCCCAGGTTGAGGCGCGCGCGGCGGTCGGCGGCATAGTGGTTCCAGAGATAGTCGCGCTCGTCGTCGGTGACCATCTCCAGGGTCAGCTCGTCGTGGTTGCGCAGGAAGATCGCCCATTGGCAATTGGCCGGGATGTCCGGGGTCTGGCGCAGGATGTCGGTGATCGGATAGCGATCCTCCTGGGCGATGGCCATGTACATGCGCGGCATCAGCGGGAAGTGGAAGGCCATGTGGCATTCGTCGCCCTCGCCGCCATCCTCGCCGCCGAAGTACGGCCGGGTGTCTTCCGGCCACTGGTTGGCCTCGGCCAGCAGCATGCGGTCGGGATAGTGCGCGTCCAGCTCGGCGCGGATGCGCTTGAGCACCTGGTGGGTCTCCGGCAGGTTCTCGCTGCTGGTGCCGTCGCGTTCGATCAGGTAGGGAATCGCGTCCAGGCGCAGGCCGTCGACGCCCATGTCCAGCCAGTAGCGCATCACCCCGAGCACCTCGCGCAGGACCTGCGGGTTGTCGAAGTTCAGGTCCGGCTGGTGGGAATAGAAGCGGTGCCAGTAGTACTGTTGGGCTACCGGGTCCCAGGTCCAGTTGGACTGCTCGGTGTCGATGAAGATGATCCGCGTACCCTGGTATTTCTCGTCGCTGTCCGACCAGACGTAGTAGTCGCGGGCGCGCGATCCCTTCTTCGCGTGGCGGGCGCGGATGAACCAGGGATGCTGGTCGGAGGTGTGGTTGATCACCAGCTCGGTAATCACCCGCAGACCGCGTCGATGGGCCTCGGCGATGAACCGGCGGGCGTCGGCGAGGCTGCCGTAGTCGCTGTGCACGCCACGGTACTGGGCGATGTCGTAGCCGTCGTCGCGGCGTGGCGACGGGTAGAACGGCAGCAGCCAGAGAGTGTTCACGCCGAGGTCGGCGATGTAGTCGAGCTTCTCGATCAGCCCGGCGAAGTCGCCGATGCCATCGTTGTTGGCGTCGTAGAAGGATTTCACGTGGACCTGGTAGATCACCGCGTCCTTGTACCATTGCGGGTCGTTGAGAAAGACCGGTTTCTCGCGTCTGGCCATGGGTTTCTCCTTATGCGTCGACGCGCCGCACGCGCCAGATGCCGAACGGCAGGTGCCAGGGTTCGATGCGCATCCACTGGACCTTGCCGTGCCAGACCCAGCGATGCCCGTTCATCAGGTCCTCGCCCTGGAGACTGGCGTCGTCGGGCAGGCCGAACTCCCACAGCGGCAGTTCGAAATGCGCCTCCTGGGCTTCGTGCGGGTCCAGGCAGACCGCCACCAGGACGAAGTTGGCGAGGTCCGCGGTGCGCTTGCCGAAATACAGGATGCGGTCGTTCCAGGCGTTGTAGGCCTGGAACCCGAGGTGCGTCTGCAATGCCGGGTTTTCCCGGCGGATGCGGTTGAGCCGGGCGATCTCGGCGACGATGTTGCCCGGCGCCTGGTAGTCGCGCGGACGCAACTGGTATTTCTCCGAGTCGAGGTACTCCTCCTTGCCCGGCAAGGCCGCCGCCTCGCACAGCTCGAAGCCGGAGTACATGCCCCACAGCCCCGACCCCATGGTCGCCAGGGCGGCACGGATGAGGAAGCCGGGGCGGCCGGAGCGTTGCAGGAACCAGGGATTGATGTCCGGGGTGTTGACGAAGAAGTTCGGCCGGTAGCAGTCGCGCCAGGGTGGCTGGTTGAGTTCGGCGAAGTACTCCGCCAGTTCCTGCTTGTCGTTGCGCCAGGTGAAATAGGTGTAGCTCTGGCTGAAGCCGACCTTGCCCAGGCGCGCCATCATCGCCGGGCGGGTGAACGCCTCGGAAAGGAAGATCACCTGCGGATGGCGGCCGCGCACCTCGGCGATCAGCCACTCCCAGAACGGCAGTGGCTTGGTGTGCGGGTTGTCGACGCGAAACAGCGTCACGCCCTGCTCGACCCAGCCCAGCACCACGTCGCGCAAGGCTTCCCACAGGCTCGGCAGGGCCTGTTCGGCGTAGAAGTCGACGTTGACGATGTCCTCGTACTTCTTCGGCGGGTTCTCCGCGTAGCGCAAGCTACCGTCCGGACGCCAGGCGAACCAGCCGGGATGCTCGCGCAGCCAGGGGTGGTCGGGGGAGCACTGGATGGCGAAGTCCAGCGCCAGTTCCATGCCGTGCTCGCGCACCGCAACGAGCAGCCGGCGGAAATCCTCGCGGTCGCCCAGTTCGGGATGGATCGCCTCGTGGCCGCCATCCTCGCTGCCGATCGCATACGGGCTGCCGGGGTCGCCGGCCTCGGCACGCAAGGAATTGTTGCGGCCCTTGCGATGGGTGCGGCCGATGGGGTGGATCGGCGGGAAATAGAGAACGTCGAAGCCCATCGCGGCGATCTGCGGCAGGCGCCGGATCACGTCGTCGAAGGTACCGTGGCGTGTCGGGTCGCCGCTTTCCGAGCGAGGGAACAGCTCGTACCAACTGGCGAAGCGCGCCAGCGGTCGCTCCACCTCCACCGGGTATTCGCGGCTGCGCACCAGGTGCTCGCGCGGGCCGACCAGACGCAACAGTTCGCCGGTCTGCGCCGCCAGCCACAGCGCCACCCGCTCCTCGACGCTCTGGCAGGCCTGCAGGCGTTCGGCCAGCGGCGCACAGGCGGCGGCGATCTCCGGACCGCCGCGCTCGGCGCAGCGCTGCAGCAGTTCGTCGCCCTCGCGCAGCTCCAGGTCCAGCGGCAGGCGTGCGCCATGCTTGGCACGCAATTCGCGGCGGTAGCCGGCAAAACGGTCGATCCAGGCCTCGATACGGAAGTACAGGCGGCCGCAGGGCGGCGTGCGCAACTGCGCGCTCCAGAAATCGTTGCCTTCGGGCAGCAGCGGCAGGCGCCGCTCCGCGGTTTCCCCGACACGCCGCCAGACCACCTCGGCACCGAGTACCTCATGGCCATCGGCGAAGATTCGCGCGGCCAGGCGCAGGTCGCGGTCGCTCTCGGTCTTCGCGGGATAGGCACCCTCTTCCACCACAGGGCTGACCGACTCGATGGCGATACGGGGCTGCTGGATGGCGATGACCAGCGGATCATCGTCGCTGTTGCGGACAATCGAACTCATCGAGGCGCGCTCCTCCGGGACGTGGGTTCGGCGATGGGTCGCGAGGCTTCCGCCGGCCTCGAGTGGCCGGCGGCGCGGACGGTCATTGATTCCGAGCCCGCCGGCGACCGATTGGTTCAGGTTGATTTACCCAGCGGCTCGCCTCAGGCCTTGCGCCGCGAACGCGAGGCACCGGACTTGGCGCGACCCTTCGCGTCGGCCCCGGCCTTTTCGCTGCCCTTGTCCTTGCCGCCGCCGGCGCGGGAACGCAGGCTGCGCTTGAGCAGG
Source organism: Pseudomonas sp. HMSC065H01 (assembly GCF_001815235.1). Classification (NCBI taxonomy): domain Bacteria; kingdom Pseudomonadati; phylum Pseudomonadota; class Gammaproteobacteria; order Pseudomonadales; family Pseudomonadaceae; genus Pseudomonas; species Pseudomonas sp. HMSC065H01. The sequence continues at coordinate 67,493 of NZ_KV819837.1, forward strand.
TCGGTGAGATCGATGATGTCGGCGCCCTTGCCGGCCACCTCCTCCTCTTCCTCCACCGCGTGCAGCTGGCCCTTGGCGGCCTTTTCCTCGACCAGCTTCATGATCTTGTCGCTGAAGCTGTCCTTGTATTCGTCCGGCTCCCAGTGGGAAGCCATGTCCTCCACCAGGCGCTTGGCCATCTCCAGCTCGCGCTTGTCGAGTTTCGCCTCGGTGACGCTTTCGTCCAGCTCCAGGCCATCCAGGCTGCGCACCTGCGACGGCCAGCGCAGGGTGATCAGCACCAGGGCGTCCTGCAGAGGCCGCAGGAGCGCCAGGTGCTGGCGGGTGTGCAGGACGACGTTGGCCAGGGCGACCTTGCCGGTGCGCTCCAGGGTCTCCCGGAGCAGCGCGTAGACCTTGCCTCCGCGCCGGTCGGGGGCCAGGTAGTACGGGGTATCGAAGTGCTGCAGGGGAATTTCCTGGCTATCGACGAAAGCGAAGATCTCGATGGTCTGGGTCGACTTGGGATGCGCCGCGCGGATTTCTTCCTCGCTCAGCACCACGTAGCGGCCCTTTTCGTACTCCACGCCCTTGACGATGTTCTCGCGCTCGATCTCCTTGCCGGTGACCTTGTTCACCCGTTTGTAGCCGACCGGCTCCATGCTGCGCTGGTCGAGCCAGTCGAAATCGATGCCCTGCGACGAGGTCGCCGCCGACAGGCTCACCGGTATATGCACCAGGCCGAAGCTGATCGCGCCTTTCCAGATCGCACGCGCCATGCCGGTTTCCTCCTCTTGATGGTTACAGCGTGCCGCCGTCCGCGTAACGCACGCGGCCGTCGGCGGCGATGTCGGTGATGCGCTGGAGCAGGTTGTCGGCGGCGGTCTCGGCGTCGCTCAGGCAACTGCAACCCGGGGTCACTACCCACAGCATGCGTACCGCCGCGCCACGCCGCTTGGGCTGATAGAGGATCAGGCCGACCGGCTGGCAGCGCTCCTGCATCGCGTCGGTCCAGGCGGTACAGGCGTCGAAGTCCTTGAACATGACGGAACTCTCCTCAATGGCTATCGGAAGATGGCGGCGAACGGTTCAGGCAGGCCAGGACATGCAGCACCAGTAGCGCCAGGACCGTCCCGAGCACCGCGGTACCCTGGTGACCGAGTCCGACCGCGACGCCTATGGCGGTGCTGGCCCAGAGACCCGCCGCGGTGGTCAGGCCCCTGACCCGGCTTTCCCGACCTGCCTTGAGGATGGTGCCGGCGCAGAGGAAGCCGATGCCGGCGACGGTGCCCTGGATCACCCGGCTCAGCGCGTCCGCCCCGCCACTCTGCAATTGCAGCGGCATGACGAACAGCGCCGCGCCGAGGGTTACCAGCATGTGCGTGCGCAGGCCGGCGGCCTTGCCGCTCTGCTCGCGCTCGTAGCCGAGTACCGCGCCGAGCGCCGCCGCCAGCAGCAGGCGCAACGCGGCGCGGGCGGTCTGCTCGAAGTCGGCGAGATCGGCGAACTCCTCGCCGAGGATCTTCCACAACGTCTCCCAGGCGCTCATCGGCGTTGTATCTCGCTGTAGCGCAGGGCACCGCAACGCAGGCAGCGCTCGCAGTCGAAGGTTTCCTCACCCAGTCGCAACGCCGGTTGCCGGCACCAGTCGCAACCGCCTATCAGGCAACGCAAGGTCATCCGGGTCCTCCCGCCGAATCGCTCGGCCAGCCGCCCTTTCCAGCTGTGACCGACGAGACGACGGGAAGGTGCGATCGGATTCGCCAGCGGCGCTCCTCAGGCGGGGATCGCCTTGGTCGCCGCCTCGCGCTGCCAGATCCGGTGCTGCATCAATGCCTGGCGCAGGCCGGGGAAGACATCGGTGGCCGTGGCGCCGAGCACCACGCCGGGGTCGCCAGGCAACGAAAGCTGGCTGGCCAGCGCCTGGGCATCGCCGGCGAAGGCCACTGGCTTCAGGTGCTTGTAGGCTTCCAGCAGGTAGTGCAGGCCGCGCCCGTCAGCGCCGATGGCCTGGCTGCTGGCCGCGCCGCCAGGCACGAAGACCGCGTCGAAGGCTACCGACGGCAGGCCGTCCCAGGTTCCCTCAGGGCTCAGTTCGGCGCCGTTTTCAGCCTGCACCGGCGAAGCGCTGGGCGCGATCAGCTTGGCGTCCGCGCCCTCCTGGCGGAGCGCGTCGCGCAGGTCGCTGACGTCGCTCTCGGCGACGCCGTCGGCGATCAGGATCGCCACCTTGCGCGAACGGATGTCGCCGGACAGCAGGTTCATCTGGCTCAGCGCCGGCGACGGCTTCGGCTGCGGTGCCGGGTTGGCCGGCGCGGCGAGCTGCACACCGACGTTCGCCGCGACCCTGGCGGCCAGTTGCGGATCGATGTTGAGGAGTATCTGGTTGACTTCGCGCTCACGGATCGATTGCCGCTCGACCTTGGACAGTTCGAAGCTGTAGGCGGCGACGATATGCGCCTGCTCGGCCTCGCTCATGCTGTGCCAGAACAATGCGGCCTGGCTGAAATGATCGGCGAAGGAGTCGGCGCGCTTGCGCAGCTTGCTGCCGCTGACCGGCTCGTGGTAGGTGGAGAAGCCGCCGTTGCGCGCCGCCGGCGGGGTTTCCTTCGGCCAGCCGCCGTCGATCGAGTTCGGTTCATAGGAAGCCCGGCCGCGGTTGATGGTCTGCCGGTGCGGCGCGTCGCGCTGGTTGTTGTGGAACGGACACAGCGGGCGGTTGATCGGGATTTCGTTGAAGTTCGGCCCGCTCAGGCGCAGCAGTTGGGTGTCGGTATAGGAGAACAGCCGACCCTGCAACAGCGGGTCGTTGGTGAAGTCGATTCCGGGGACCACGTGGCCGACGTGGAACGCCACCTGTTCGGTCTCGGCGAAGAAATTGTCGGGGTTGCGGTTGAGTACCATCCGCCCCACCACCCTTACCGGCACCAACTCCTCGGGCACCAGCTTGGTGGGGTCGAGCAGGTCGAAGTCGAAGCTGTCCTGCTGGTTCTCCGGGATCACCTGCAGGCCCAGCTCCCATTCGGGATAGTCGCCCTTCTCGATGTCCTCCCAGAGGGTCCGCCGGTTGAAGTCGGGGTCCTTGCCGGCGAGCTTCTGCGCCTCGTCCCAGACCAGCGAGCAGGTCCCGGACTTCGGTCGCCAGTGGAACTTGACCAGCACGCTCTCGCCGGCCGCGTTGACCAGGCGGAAGGTGTGCACGCCGAAGCCCTGCATGTTGCGGTAGGCGATCGGAATGGCGCGGTCGGACATCAGCCACATGACCATGTGCGCCGACTCCGGGGTCAGCGAAACGAAGTCCCAGAAGGTGTCGTGGGCAGACGCTCCGGTGGGAATCTCGTTGTGCGGTTCGGGTTTCACCGCATGGACGAAGTCGGGGAACTTGATCGCATCCTGGATGAAGAACACCGGCATGTTGTTGCCGACCAGGTCGAAGTTGCCTTCGTCGGTATAGAACTTCACGGCGAAGCCGCGTACGTCACGCACCGTATCCGCGGACCCGCGCGGCCCCTGCACGGTGGAGAAACGCACGAAGACCGGGGTACGCTTGCCCGCCTCGGCGAGGAAGCCGGCCTTGGTCAGGTCGCTGAGGTCCTCGTAGGCCTCGAAGTAGCCATGCGCCGCCGAGCCACGAGCGTGGACCACGCGCTCGGGAATGCGCTCGTGGTCGAAGTGGGTGATCTTCTCGCGCATGATGAAGTCTTCGAGCAACGACGGTCCGCGCTCGCCGGCCTTCAGGGTGTTCTGGTTATCGGCGATGCGGGTGCCGGTATTGGTGCTCAGGGCCTCTCCGGTGGCGTCCTCGCGATAGGCCTCCAGCTGTTCCAGCTTGGCGTTGCTGTTGCCACGGTCGACGGTGTCGGTGCCGGCCGCCTGGCTGCGCTGCTCGTTGTTCTGCTCGCTCATCGGTTTCCTCTCCTCATCCTGGGCATGAAAATGGGGCGGATGCCTCCCTGCTCCGCCCCATTCACTTCACTGCGCGGTTATCAGTTCCCGCCGTGGCTGCGCTGGCCACCTTTCTTGCCAGCCTCGGAGGCCCGCTGCGGATCGTTCTTGAAGTTGCCGCCGCTGGCCTGGCCGCCCTTCTTGCCGGCCTCCGAAGCACGTTTCGGGTCTTCCGCGAAGTTGCCTTTACCACCTTGATGCTGTGCCATTTCTATTTCCTCCGAATAATCTCTTCAGAACAGATTTCATGGACGCATGCGTTGCGCATGCCCTAACTCTGAGAGGGTGTTTCGCCAGTGGTTCAGATTATTTTCAGCGAATGAAAGCGAAGCGCTTTGCCAGCATGTTTCGAGCGCAATCCATAGGGTTCAAAGATCCTTGCCTTATTCCATTGCCAGCATTGACAGGAATCCCCGAATTGCGTCAGATGAAAGCCCGCACATCTCGGAGGAGCACCATGAAACCCTACGAGCATCCGGCCTACAGCGATCCCGTGGTAAGCAACGAAGAACCCGATCGCGATTGCCATGAATGGAATTTCGAACCGGGAGACAGTGATCAGGAACCCTACCCCGAATATCATGGAGCGAATACCGAAGAATGCCCAGGCGGAGGCACTTAATTATTCTTTTCTATTGCAACCCCTGACATTCCGATAGATCCATTCAATAATTAATCGTCGAACTTTAAAACAAATGGAACTCGCCATGGAAAACAGTGACGAAGTGCGATTCCAGCACTATTTCATTTCTCTCGTCGAACAGGTGGCGAAACCGCTTTTCGTCGACTCCTGCGAAGAGGCGCGCAGCTACGGCCTGGACTGCAACGTGGACCTCGACCTCGACGAGGACGGCCATCCTCGCCTGCGCCTGGAAGTCGGCGAGCCGGGAGGCGAGAAAAGCCACTACAGCCTGCTGGCGATTCCCGGCGAGCGGGTCATCCATCGCCAGTACCTGGCCGGGGCCCAGGAATGGCACAGCCTGCCGGCCGAGCTGGCGTCGATCAACCCGATGGTGCTGGACAGCGAGCTGGCGGTATTCTTCCGCCGCGCCTTCGACCTTCGCCTGGAGGGCCCCGAACGCCGTCACCCGGCCGGCTTCTGGTAAGGCCCTTCATAGCTTCCAGATATCCCGGGCGTATTCGCTGATCGTCCGGTCGGCGCTGAACCAGCCGATCCGCGCCACGTTGAGCAACGCCGAGCGCCACCAGCGATCGGGCTCGCGCCAGACTTCCTCGACCCGGCACTGCGCATGCCAGTAGGCCTCGAAGTCGGCGCAGAGCATGAAGCGGTCGTCGTGCACCAGGCCGTCCACCAGCCCTTCGTAGCGGCTGCGGTCGTCGGCCGAGAACAGCCCGCTGCGGATCGCCTCCAGGGCTTCCTCCAGCCGCGGCGAGGCCGCGATCACCCCGCCCATCTCCAGCTCCCCGGCCTGCCGGCGCTGCTCCACCTGCTGGGCGCTGAGGCCGAAGATGAACATGTGTTCCAGGCCGATCCGCTGGCTCATCTCGACGTTGGCGCCGTCCAGGGTGCCGATGGTCAGCGCGCCGTTGAGGGCGAACTTCATGTTGCTGGTCCCGGAGGCCTCGAGCCCGGCGGTGGAAATCTGCTCGGAGAGGTCCGCCGCGGGAATGATCGCCTCGGCCAGGCTGACGTTGTAGTTGGGCAGGAACACCAGCTTGAGCAGGCCGCGCACGGTGGGGTCGTCGTTGATGGTGCGGGCGATGTCGTTGGCCAGCTTGATGATCAGCTTGGCCTGGTGGTAGCTGGCGGCAGCCTTGCCGGCGAAGATCTTCACCCGCGGCACGCGGTCGGCGGTCGGGTCGTTGCGGATCTCCTGGTACAGCGCCACGGTGTGCAGCAGGTTGAGCAACTGCCGCTTGTATTCGTGGATACGCTTGATATGCACATCGAACAGCGCTTCCGGTTCGATCGCCACGCCGAGGCTGTCCAGCACCAGGCGCGCCAGGGCGGTCTTGTTCTGCCGGCGCTGCTCGGCGAAGCGCGCCCGCAGCCTGGCGTCCTCGACGTGCTCCTCGAGGTCCGGCAGGCGCCGTTCCGGGGTGTCCAGCAGGTCGGCGCCGAGGGTCTCCACCAGCAGCTCGGTCAACCCCGGGTTGGCCTGGAACAGCCAGCGGCGGAACGACACGCCGTTGGTCTTGTTGCTGATGCGCTGCGGATAGAGGCGATGCAGGTCATGGAACACGGTTTCGCGCATCAGCTCGGTGTGCAATGCCGATACCCCGTTGATCTGGTGCGAACCGAGGAACGCCAGGTTGCCCATGCGCACCCGTCGGCCGTGGCCCTCCTCGATCAGGCTGACCGAACGCAACAGGTCGAAGTCGTGGATGTCCTGGGCACGCAGCGCGTCTATATGGAAGGCATTGATCAGGTAGATGATCTGCATGTGGCGCGGCAACAGGCGCTCCATCAGCGCCACCGGCCAGGATTCCAGGGCTTCCGGGAGCAGCGTGTGGTTGGTGTAGGACAAGGTCGCCACGCTCAGCGCCCAGGCGTCCGGCCAGGCCAGTTGGTGCACGTCCACCAGTTGCCGCATCAGCTCGGCGACGGCGATCGCCGGGTGGGTGTCGTTGAGCTGGATCGCCACCTGTTCCGGCAGGCTACGCAGGTCGTGATGATGGCGCAGGTGGCGGTCGAGCAGGTCCTGCAGCGAGGCTGAGACGAAGAAGTACTCCTGGCGCAGGCGCAGTTCCTGACCGGCCTCGGTGCTGTCTGCCGGATACAGCACCCGCGAGATGCTCTCCGCCTTGACCACGTCGACCACCGCGCCGATATGGTCGCCGGCGTTGAAACGGTCCAGTTGCAGGTCTTCCTCGGCGCGAGCGCGCCACAGGCGCAGGGTATTGACGCTGGCACGCCGCCAGCCGACGATCGGCGTGTCGTAGGCGATCGCCCGGATCCGCTCGTCCGGCCGCCAGATGGCTCGGCCACTGTGCTCGCTGTCGACCTGCACGCTGCCGCCGAAGTCGATGTAGTAGCTGACCTCGGGTCGTTCGAACTCCCAGGGATTGCCGAAATCCAGCCAGGTCTCGGTCTGCTCCTGCTGCCAGCCGTCGGTCAGCACCTGGCGGAACAGGCCATGCTCGTAGCGGATGCCATAGCCATGCGCGGGAATGTCGAGGCTGGCCATGCTTTCCATGAAGCATGCCGCCAGGCGTCCGAGGCCGCCGTTGCCGAGCGCCGCGTCCGGCTCCAGGGCAACGATCCGCTGCAGGTCGACGCCCAGCTCGGCAAGGGCCTGGCGGGTTTCCTCGAGCAGCCCGAGGTTGCCGAGGTTGTCCAGCAACAGGCGACCGATGAGGAACTCCAGGGACAGGTAGTAGACCCGCTTGCGCGCGGGCGCTTCACCTTGCGGGGTGGCCTCCTCCCAGTGGTCGATGATGTGGTCGCGCACCGCCAGGGCCACCGCTTCGAACCAGTCGTGCGGGCAGGCGGTGGATGGGTCGCGGCCGACGCTGTAGCGCAGTTTGGCGAGGATGCTGGCTTTCAGGGTCTGGACCGCACTTGGGGTCTGGTCTTGGCTGTCGGGCATCGCCGGGCTTCCTTCCGGCCCGCCGCTGCAGGCCGGTGCTTGCGGGGTTTTCTCAGGCGCTCTTGCGTACCGGCACGGCGGCCGCCGCGCTTTCCTGGCGCAGGCGGTCGAGCAGGTCGTGGCCGGCCAGGGTCAGGTGGTGGACCACCCATTGCTCCTGGCCGGTCCAGGAATGCTGGACGCTGCCGCAGAGCAGTTGCGCCTGGTTGAGCAACTGCAAGTGGTAGGCCACCGCCTCGCGGCAATGACCGGGTAGCTCGCGTGCTTCCCAGTGCTGGCCGAAGCCAAGGCTTTCCAGATGCTCCAGCAGATCCCTGATCAACCCCCAGTCGCGTTTCATCGGCATGCTCCTTGTCTGCGTCGCGGCCGGCCGTTCCGGCTACCTAGAAGCGGAGTCGCGGCGGCCGCGATGGTTCATTCTTTTTCGCCGGCGGCCCGCCTTTCCGCACGACGGAACCGCCGGGCGCCGGCGTCAGTCGGGAGGAATGCCGTTGCCAACGGTCGGTGTGCGGACTGGCGCGAGAGCTGGAGCGCAGCTTCACTGAGCAGTGACCTTTCCCGTATCCCGGCAGGAGCGCTCCGATGCAGGCTTTCATGGTTCATTTCTCAGACGCCGGACAACCCGGCCGGACCGTGCTCACCACTTTCGCGCCAACCCTCAGCACTAGCGAGGCGCACGTTCGCCTGCAACTCTGCTATCCCCTGCTGTTCCCGCAGCGTCTGAGCGCGGTGCGGGTCTACCCCCTGCTGCCGGCGGCGGCACGCGAGTGAACGCGGCCGCCGGGGCGCCTCAGCCGTTGACTACCGTACCGCCGTTGACGTGCAGCACCTGGCCGCTGACGTAGGACGAGTCGTTACAGGCCAGGTAGACGTAGCTGGCGGCCAGCTCTTCCGGCTGGCCGGGCCGGCCCATCGGCGTATCCGCGCCGAAGTGGGCGACCTTCTCGGCGCTGAAGGTGGACGGGATCAGCGGCGTCCAGATCGGGCCCGGGGCCACGGCGTTGACGCGGATGCCGCGGTTGACCAGGTTCATCGACAGCGACCGGGTGAACGAGGTGATCGCGCCCTTGGTCGAGGAATAGTCGATCAGCTGGGGGTTGCCCTTGTAGGCGGTGATCGAGGTGGTGTTGATGATCGCCCCGCCCTTGCCCATCAGCGGCAGGGCCGCCTTGGTCAACTGGAACATGCCGAAGATGTTGGTGCGGAAGGTCTTCTCCCACTGCTCTTCGCTGATGTCCTCCAGGCGCGCCTGCGGATGCTGCTCGCCGGCGTTGTTGACCAGCACGTCGAGGCGCCCCCATTTCTGCCTTAGCGTGTCCACAACCTGGCGGCAGAAGCCGGCGTCGGCGACGTCGCCGGCGAACGCCAGGCACTGGCGGCCGAGCGACTCGATGATCTCGCGGGTCTTCGCCGCGTCTTCGTTCTCATCCAGGTAGACCAGCACCACATCCGCCTTCTCGCGGGCGAAAGCCACCGCCACCGCGCGGCCGATACCACTGTCGCCGCCGGTGACCAGGGCCACCTTACCCTCCAGCTTGGCCGCCGGACGGTAATCGGCGGAAACGAACTCCGGCTTCGGCTGCATCTGGCTTTCGTGGCCGGGACGTTGGTCCTGGTGCTGCGCAGGCAGGGTCTGTCGCTGTTCGCTCATGGTGGTTTCCTCTCTGTCGGACGCCTCAGGCGCGTTCGCCGCGCAAGGCGCGTTGATGGAATTCGGGCAGGCGCCGCAGCGCCCAGCGGGTGGCTTCCCGGCGCATCCGCGCGGGGTCGCCGTGGAAGCGCTCGCGGCGCGAGAACAGGGCGAGGCCGGCGGGCAACCGGAAGGCCCAGGCGAAGCACACGGTACCGGGCGGGATGCCGTCCTTCGCTTCACTGCCGAGCAACCCCGTGACCGCCAGCGCGGCGCTCGCCGGACTGCGTTGCAGGGCCGCCCTGGCCATGGCCTCGGCGACCTCCACGCTGGTCAGGTTGAAACGCTCCAGCCAGTTCGGGTCGAGCCCCAGCAGGGCAAGCTTGGCCGCCGGCGAATAGACGACGAAGCCGCCTTCCATCACCTTGCCGCTGCCGGCCACCGCCGACAGTTCGGCGCTGATCTGCCCGGCAGTACAGGATTCCGCAGTGATCAGGCTGAGGTCGGCGCTACGCAGGTAGGTCACCAGGCGAGAGGCCTCGTCCGCGAGTTGCAGGTCGGGCATGGCACGCTCCTCAGGGCGAGATCGGGTCGCTGGCGGGAAAGGTCTCCTTCAACGCGTCGTCCAGCTGGCGATCCTCCGCCACCTGGGGCCGGGTGGTGCCGCCACAGGGGCAATCGGCGTCGCGACACGGCTCGCCCTGGGGGTGGCCGCTGGCGCAGGCCGCGCAGCAATAGTGCTGGCCGTCGCGTTCGACGGCATCGGCGCCGGGCTGGCAGGTGCATTTGGGACAGGCACAGGTTTCGCTGTTCATGGGCAGTCTCCAGTGGGGTTCACTTGCTGTGTTCCGGCGAGGTCACCGGGCGCAAGCCACGGGGGCCGGTCCAGCCCCAGAGGACCAGGCCGAGCACGGGCAGGAGCAGGATCAGCAGCGACCAGCCGAGCTTGCGACTGGCGGAGCTGTCGCTGCGGAGCACGCTGTTGATGGCCCAGGCATCCACCAGGAGCAACAGGACCAGCAGCGCGAGGATCAGGTAGGCGGTATCCATCGGGGGCCTCCTCGGCATCTCGTTGCACGGTGGAGGCCCTGTGCGCCGGGGGAGTTCCGCCTTTTTCGCGGACGGTCAGCCGCGCCCGAGCTGGCGCCGCATGGCCGCGCTGATGCGCTGGCGGGTGCCGGCGTAGTCGGCCCAGGGATCGTCGCCGGCGAGTTCGTCGAGGCGCTGCGGCAGACTGCGCAGGTTCCATTGGTTGGCGCCCTGCAGCGAGTCGAGTTCCTCGCGGAACACCGGTACCGACACCGGCAACCCTTCGCGGGCGCGCACCGAGTAGGCGGCCACGGTGCTGGCGCCGCGGCTGTTGCGCAGGTAGTCGACGAAGATCTTGCCGACCCGGTTGCGCGGCCCGGAAACCGCCGAGAAACGCTCCGGCATCAGGCGCGCCAAGTGCTGGGAGATGGCCTGGGCGAAATCCTTGACCTCGTCCCAGCCATGCCGGCGCTCCAGCGGCACCAGCAGGTGCATGCCCTTGCCGCCGCTGGTCTTGAGGAAGGCGCGCAGGCCCAGCTCGTCGAGCAACGTCAGGCTCAGCTGGGTCGCTTCGAGCATGCGCTTCCACGGCAGCGCCGGGTCCGGGTCGAGGTCGAGGACGAAACGGTCGGGCCGCTCCAGGTTGGCCAGGCTGGCGTTCCAGGTATGGAATTCGATGCTGCCCATCTGCACCGCGCCGACCAGCGCCTCGGCGCTGCGGATCTGCAACAGCGGCGGATGACCGGGATCGAGCGCCGGGTCGAGCTGGACGATGCCGGGGATCTTCAGGCGCGCCGCGTGCTTCTGGAAGAACAGTTCGCCGCCGATTCCGTCGGGGCCGCGCACCAGCGACACCGGGCGCTCGCGCAGGTCGCGCAGGAGCAGGTCGGCGTAGCGCGCATGGAACTCGGCGAGTTCCAGCTTGCTGGCCTGGATCGACGGGTCGATCAGCCGCTGCGGATGGCTGATGCGCACGCCGGCGGTGGCCGCCCGCGACGCACCGGCGCCGGCCTTGCGCGCGCCGCGCAGCGGCGGCGGGCCGGCGGGACGCTCGCCGGTCACCTCGCGCGCCGGCTTGTCTTCGCGCAAGCCGTGGAACACTGCCTGGCGGATGATCCCGCCACGGGTCATCTGCGCATAGGAAACCTCGCACAGCTGTTGCGGGCGCACCCACTGCACCGACCCGGTCTCGCGCGCCGGCGGCACCTTCGCCAATGGGCTGGAGCGGACCGCGAGGGGTTCCAGGCGCTCACGGACCTTCTTCAGGCTGGCCGCGGTGAAGCCGCTGCCGACCTTGCCGGCATAGCGCAGCCGGCGCTCCTCGTCAGGGCTGTAGAGGCCGAGCAGCAAGGCGCCGATATGCCGGCGAGAGCCCTTCGGCTCGGTATAGCCGACGATCACGAACTCCTGGCGCAACTGGCACTTCAGCTTGATCCAGTCGTTGCTGCGGCGCGAACGGTAGGCGCTGCCCAGACGCTTGCCGATCACGCCTTCGAGACCGAGCTTGCAGGCGCTGGCCAGCAGGTCGCGGGGGTCTTCCGCGAGCGTCGCGGAGAACCGCAGCGGGTCTTCGTCTCGCCCTTCCAGCAGCGCCTCCAGGCGCGCGCGGCGCTCCTCCAGGGCGACATCGCGCAGATCCTCGCCTTCGTGGTACGGCAGGTCGAAGAGGACGTACAGGATGTTCTCGCCGCGTCCTTCCTCGAAGGCGTTCTGCAGGGCCTGGAAGTCCGGTCGACCCTCCTCGTCGAGGACGACCAGTTCGCCGTCCAGCCAACTGCGCTGCAGACCGAGCCCGGCCAAGGCCTTCTCCAGGTGCGGCAGGCGTTCGGTCCAGTCATGGCCGTTGCGGGTCAGCAGGCGCACGTGGCCGTCTTCGATGCGGCTCATCAGCCGATAGCCGTCCAGCTTGAGTTCGTAGGCCCACTCCCCTCGCGGAGGCTGCTCGACCAGGCTGGCCAGCTCGGGGGCGATCCATTCGGGCATCGGCGTCTTCCCCCCGCTCTTGCCGCGTCGTGCCGGCCTGGCCGCGGGCGTGGCGGCTTCGCCATGGCGGGGCAGCAGCGTACGCTCGCTGAGCACGCTGTCGGGACGCTCCTTCAGCACGTCGAAGCGATCCAGGCTGCGCGCCTCGCCGTCCTTGGCCTTGACCAGGAACCACTGGGGCTGCTTGCCGCGCAGGTTGGTGCGGATCAGGTGCCAACGCCCGGAGAGTTTCTCGCCATCCAGGGCGAAGCTGAGATGGCCCTTTTCCAGGCCCTCGCGCGGATCGTCCAGAGGCGTCCAGGCGCCTCGGTCCCAGACGATGACATCGCCGGCGCCGTAGTGCCCCTGGGGGATGCTGCCTTCGAAATCGGCATAGTCCAGCGGATGGTCCTCAACCTGCACCGCGAGCCGCTTCACCGCCGGGTCGAGGCACGGCCCCTTGGGCACCGCCCAGCTCTTCAGGGTGCCATCCAGCTCCAGGCGGAAGTCGTAGTGCAGGCGGCTGGCGTCGTGCTTCTGGACGCAATAGCGGAGCAGCCCGGTGCTGTCCTTGCGAGGCTTGCGGCCGCTGGGCTCCGGGGTCTGGCGGAAATCGCGCTTGCGGGCGTACTCGGCGAGCGGCTTGCTGCTGGGCATGGTGGGCTCCTCGGTGCTCAGACGCCGGGGCAGACCGGCGCGCTGTGCAGGACCATGTCGATGGTTTTCCCCAGTTCCTCCAGGGTCACCGGTTTGAGCAGCACCGGATAGGGTGCCGCCGGGTCGATGCCGACGCGAGCGCTGTCGCTGAGCAGGATCACCCGCATCCGCGGGCGCACCGGCAGGCTGGTTTCGATGAGCATGCTGCCGCTCAGAGGACCTTCGAGCTGCTCGCTGAGCAGGAACAGGTCGATCACCGCGTCCGAGGCCAGGTGGTCGAGGGCTTCGTCGCGACTCGCCGCGCTGAGCACCGCGTAGCCTCGATCGAGGAGGAATTCCTCGATCCGCCAGAGCTGGTCGGCGTGTTCTTCGAGGACCAGGACGATCTTGTTTTCTCCGTTCACCATGGTTCTCCCTGTCGGATTGTCAGGAAGGCTTCGCTGCAAGGTTCGCGCCGTCCGCCCCGCTTGCGCCGGAGCAGCGTGACCACGGCGATTGGGCGCGGACTGATCGCAAAGTGCGATCAGCAGAGTGCCCGGAAGGCGCCTGTTCATCGTGCAGATTGCCCGACCCGCGCGGACCGCTGGTAAGCCCGCCGGCACCAACCACGTCGACCGGGGTCCAGCCTGAGAGACCGCGAGCGAAGGAGCCAGCCATGCGCCCTGCCCCAGAAGACACCGCAGACGATGCGTTCGACCAGCGCGAGTATCCGATCCCGGAGCGCCTGGAAAGCCAGCGCCGCGCCTGGCGTTTCGAACGGGCGGGCCTGTGGGTCCTGCTCGGGGTGATCCTCCTGGCGCTGACCGGGGTGTTCGCCGGCGGGCCTCTGAGTTCGCGGACGCTGGTCAGCGACAGCGGCAGGCTGACCCTGGCCTACGAGCGTTTCGAACGCAGCGGCGCCGCCAGCCGCCTGCGCATCGATCTGCGCGGCGCGCCGGGCACCGAAGTTGGCGTGCGCCTGGGCGGCGGACTGCTACAGGCGCACAGCATCCAGAGCCTGCAACCGCAACCGCTGCGCAGTCACAGCTGGCGGGGTGGCCTGGAACTGGAGGGAAGGCTCGACGAAGACGGTCGCCTGAGCCTGTTCCTGACGTTGTTGCCGAACCAGCTCGGCGAAGTCGCCAGTCGACTGGAGTTCGCCGGCGAGAGCCTGGCCTTCGACCAGTTCATCTACCCCTGAGTCATCCGTTCCGAGGAGGCGCACGATGGATTCCGTACTGCGAGCCGCCGCGCTCTACCTGGTCCTGCTGGTACTCTTCCGCATCGCCGGGCGGCGTTCACTGACCGACATCACCACCTTCGACCTGCTGCTGCTGATGATCATCGGCGAAGCCACCCAGCAGGCGCTGCTGGGCGACGACTTCTCGCTGGTCAACGCGGTACTGGTGATCGTCACCCTGATCGTCATCGACGTCGGTCTGTCCCTGCTCAAGCTGCGCCATCCGAAGCTCGACACCCTGATCGAGGGCTCGCCGACGCTCATCGTCGAGTACGGCAGGCCATTGCACGCACGCCTGGCCGAGGCCCGCCTGCGCGAGGAAGACATTCTCCTGGCCGCCCGCGAGACCCAGGGCCTGGAACGCATGGAGCAGATCCGCTTCGCCATCCTCGAGAAGAACGGCAAGATCTCGATCATTCCCGATCGCGGCGACTGACGCTGCGCGCGTGGCGCATCAGCAGCGGCTGGATGCTCAGGCCGTGCACGCAGATGCTCAGGGCGACGAGGCTCAGCACCAGGTCGCTGGCGGTATGCGCGAGCGCCGTAGGCAGCCCCTGGTTCAGCGCGTAGCTGAGGTAGTACAGGCTGCCGATGCCGCGGATGCCGAACCAGCCGAGCAGGCGCCGCTGCGCCGGGTGCATCAGCCGCCGGCCGACCAGCAGCCAGACCATCGCCGGCCGGCACACGCAGAACAGCAGCAGCGCCAGCGGCAGCGCGCGCCAGTCCCAGTGCTGGTAGAGCATGGCGCCGAGCAGGGTCACCAGCAGCACTTCCAGCGAGCGCTCCAGCAGGTTGCCGAAGGAAAGCACGTCGAGCATCACCGCGCCGGCCGCCACCTTCGGGTGTTCGCTGCGGTCGGCGCCATACTCGATGGCGCCGCTGGCCTGCCCTGCCTCGCGCACGTCGGCGGCGGCCGCCTGCGCCTCGGCCGGTGCCGAGGCGCGCCCCAGCGTCGCCACCTCGGCGTGGCGCAGGCCGATCCCGGCGGCGAAGCTGGCGAGGAAGCCCCAGCCGCCCAGTGCGTCGGCGCCGACATAGGACAGCGCGATCAGCGCCAGGGCGAGGAAGTCGTTGGCCGACACCGAGGTGTCGGTGTGCCGCGCCCGCAGGTGGATGGCCAGGCGGCCGAGACCATGGCCCAGGCAATAGCCCACCAGCAGGCCGAGCGGAATCGCCCAGAGCACGTCGCGCAGCAGCCAGTCCAGGCCGCTGCGGTCGAACTCCCCGGGCAGGCCGCCGCCCTGACCGATCAGCAGCAGGGCGGCGATGACGAAGGGAAAGGCGATGCCGTCGTTGAGTCCCGCCTCGCCGGATACGGCGTAGCGCAGGCGGTCGTCGTCGCCGGCGTGGTTGACCTGGATGTCGCTGGCCAGCACCGGATCGGTGGGCGCGAGGATCGCCGCGACCAGCAAGGCCAGCCCCCAGTCCAGGCCGAACAGGAAATGCGCGCCCAGGGTAAGGCCGAGGATACAGCCGAGCAGGACTGGTCCGGCCAGCAGCCAGGCAGCGGTCCAGGCCGGCGAGCGCAACGGCAGGCGCAGCTTGAGGCCGCCGATGAACAGCGAGATCAGCAACGCCGCCTCGCTGAGGTGTTCGAACCAGCCGCTGATGTCCGCCAGGCCGCTGCGCCAGGCGTGCAGCCCGGCCGGGCCGATGGCCAGGCCGAACAGCAGGTAGATGAACGAGGTGCTGACCGGCAGCAGGCGCAGGTAGGCCGAGGCCAGGCCGAGCGTCAGCAGGATGCAGCCCAGTACCAGCAACCACAGGCTGAAACTCATGCCTGGCCAGGCTCCGCCCGCGGGGGCGTTACTTGGATGGGTGCGCCTTGGCCAGCGCGCGGGCCATCTCCAGGTGATGCTTCAGGGCCGGCAGATGGGTCTTGGCGAATGCCTGCAGTTCCGGGTCGGTCAGGTTGTCCGCGGCCTGGGTGAAGAGTTCCACGGCTTTTTCGTGAGCCGCCACCTGGTTATTGGCGTAGGCCGGGTCGAAGGAGGCGTCGCGCAGGTCGAGCAGGGTCGCCTTGGCCTTGTCGGTCAGGCTGGCGTCGTCTTCGACCTCCAGTTTCTTGCGCTCGGCCAGGCTGCGCAGTTCGGCGTTGACCTTGCCGTGGTCGTCGATCATCTGCTTGGCGAATACCTTCACATCGGCGGCGGTGCTCTTTTCCAGCGCCATCTTGCCGGCTTCGATTTCCGCTACGCCGGCCGCCGAGGCCTCGCTGACGAAGGTCTGTGGCGCGGTCTTGTTCATGTCCTGGGCGTTGGCGAAAGGCAGGGCCAGGACCAGCAGGAGCCAGGCGGCTCCCTTGAGGGGAAGGCTGATTGCTCTGTTCATGGTCGACTCCGTTGGCGTGACAGGGAAAAAATGCCGGGACTTCGGCACAACGCACCTCGGCATCGTCGCTGCTGTGACGGCGCCGCCGTCCGACCGTTCAGATTTTTCGCCGACCGTGCCAGGCCGGGCGCCCTCCCCGGTCACCCCTGGCGGCTCGCCAGCGCCTCGATCCGCGCCCGGCTCTTCGGCCGGCGTACGGACAGCGGCGGTTCGACCCGCATCGGCGGCGCGATCGCGTTGCCCTGGAGATAGACGTCCCCGGTCGGCAGCCGGGCGAACGCATCGTCCTCCTCGAGACCTTCCAGGACCACGCAGGGCGCCAGTTCGCGGCACAGGGCCAGCAGATGGCGCAGCACTTCGGCGCCCTTCGCCGAGCGACGTGCTTCGCGGGTATACCGGCAATCGATCTTGATCACATCGGGACGGGCATCGAGAACGAAGTCCAGGTTGTTGTGCGCCGCGCCGAAGTCGTCTATCGCGATGCGCACGCCATGTTCGCGCAGGCGTCGGATGAACTCCCGGGTCGCGACTCTCTCGCCCACGGCGGTCTCGGTCAGCTCCAGCGTCAGCCTCCGTGCCACCTGCGGACGGGCGGCCAGCCATCGGCAGACCGCTTCCCACCAGGCATCCATCGCCGCGCTCTGGCGCGACAGGTTGCAGGCCAGGCGCAAGGTAGGCTCGGCGTTCAGCCGGTCGAGGACCGTGCCCAGCACGCAGCGATCGAGCAGGCGTATCAGGCCGAGCCGCTCCAGCGCCAGGATCAGTTCCTGGGTCGGCAACGGCGGCTCGCCGCTGGCGGCCGTGACCCTGAGCAGGGTTTCCCGGTAGAGCGGCTCCCATTCCGGATGCCCGGCATGCCGTACGGCCTGCCAGTCCAGGCGCACCCGACCGCGCGCCAGGGCGGCCTGGAAACGCCGGGCGAGGCGCAGGTCGCCGGCCAGGGAGGCGGCAACGGCCGGCGGGTGCTCGTGCTGGCGAGCCTGTGGGGAACTGTTCACTGTAGAGCTTTCCTTTCCTGGCGGCTGACGCCGTTGTCGTCGATCCAGTCGAACGCCACCTCGCCGCGCGTCCCGCCGTCCACCCGCCGCGGCAGGCCGAGGCGTCGTTGCGAGCGCGGAGCCAGCAGCGTTCCGGGCAGATCCAGGCGCGTCTCCCCTATCTCCAGCGCCAGCCCCGCCAGGGACACGAAGTACGGCGTCGGGTTGTCCACCCGCAGGGTCTCGTCGCGCAGCGCGAAGCCCAGTTCGGCAGCCGCGTCCTCAGCGTGCGGATGCAGGCCGTGCGGGCGGTACAGCACCTTCATCTGGGTTCGCAGGGTGACCGTGAGCCGGGGCCGGCCAGCGGCCTCGGCGGTGGCTTGCGGGGGGATCTCGTAGATGTTCAGCCAGTACAGCGATTCGCGATCCCGTGCCTGGGCCTGGCCGGTAGCCAGCAGGCGCAGGCTGCGCTGGCGTCCCGGCTCCAGGCGGAATACGGGCGGCAGCGGCAGGAACGGAGCCAGCGCGGTATCCGGTTCGCCGTCGAGGGCACCGTCATCGACCCACGCCTGCACCAGCACCGGGTAGGGATTCTGGTTGACAAGCAGCAACGAGGCCTCGCGCTGGCCCTCCACGAACACCAGGCGGGTGCGCTCCGCGGTCACTCCGGCCTCGCTCGTCGGCGCGAGGCAAAGCATGGCCAGCAGCGCGAGCGCGCGCCTACTGGACACGGATAACCACCTGCGCCGTGGCCTCGACTCGCCCCGCCGTGACGCCGGGCTGGCTGCCGAGCGCGAGTTTCTCCAGGCGCGCGCGGAAGGTTTCGCGGTACAGGTCGATGCCGCCGCTACCGCCGTTGGCCTGGGTCGCGCCACCGATGGCGGGGTACCAGCCGGTGGCCTCGGCGTTGCTGCCGCCGGCGGAGTTCTCGTTGGCCAGGAGCGTCATCGGCGTGCCGTCGCGGTAGATGCGGATGCCGACCCCACGGGCAATGCCCGGCTCCCCGTAACGGTCGGAGAGCAGGTAGGACAGTCCGCCACTGGCGTTGACCAGGCCCAGCGCCGGGCTGGCCGCCAGGGCCCCGCTGGACACGCGGATGCCCAGCGCCGTGGCGCCGGCCCCGGTGCCGTTGGTCATGCCGCTCTGGCACTTGAAGGTGAGTTCGAAGGGCGCCTCGCGCACGCCGCCGCCATCGATCTCGGCCAGGGTGATGGACGGGAACTGCACGTGCGGGGTGACCGTCATCACCGCGCAAGTGGGATAGCGTTTCAGGGTCACGTAGCGGTACAGCCCGATGGCACCCGGCCAGTTGCTGTACCAGCCGCCCCAGTTGCCGCCCACGTGCGCCTGGCCGACGGTCGGCGCGGTCAGGCCCGGCCCCTTGATGGCGATGTAGGCCGCCGGCTGGGTGTAGGAATAGGGCTGCGAGAGGATCGTCGGCGAGTAGTAGCGGATCGCCTCCAGCGGCGCGCTGTACAGCTCGGCGCGTACCGCTGCGAGGTTCTTCGCCTTGACCAGCTGGAAGCCGCGCGAGTCTATGTCCAGCCCGGAGAGCTGGCGCTCCTTCCAGATCGGCGTGATGGTTTCCCCCGTCTCGACGTTGGTCAGGCGCAGCAGCACGTTGGGCCAGGCGGTCCGGTAGGCATCCTGCAGGCCGATGTCGTTGCCCACCGTATCGGCGCCGGTGTAGTAGCCGCTATAGAGATCGTCGCCGTTGGTAGAAAACATCTCGTAGACGGCGTCCCCGGCGCTACAGCGGAAGAACACCCGTTCGGGGTCGTAGCCGCCGGTGGCGCCGTACTGGGTCAGCGGCGCCACCGCGCTGGCGATGAGCGTCGGATAGGGCTGGAAACTCTCGTCGCTGACGTTGACCACGCTGGGCAGGCCGAGCGAGCCATTGCAGGTGTCGCAGGCGCCGGTCCAACTGCCGGCGGTACCTTCGCCTGGGCGGATCTGGGTGTTCGAGGTGGTCGTCTCGCTGCCTACCGAGGTGACCCGGTAGCAAGTCGCCTGGCCACTGGCGGGAAGCCCCAGCAACACGCCGAGGGCCAGCGCGGGCAGCAGGGGAAGCGTGCGGTTCATCTGGCGTTCTCCAGGTTGGAGTCGGTGGTGGCTGCCCGGCAGGTGCCGCGCAGGCGGATCAGCGCCTGGTCGCGAGACACACCGGCCAGGTCGTAGGGCAACTCGCAACGCTCCTTGCGCGCCGTTCCCCATTGCACCAGCAACCTGCCCCGCTGGTTTTCCGCGCGCGCATAGACCTGGCCGCCCTGCCCGACCATGCCGATGGCCGCCCCGCCGTCGTCGACCACCACGGCGCCGAGCGGCAGCACACTGCCGTCCTCGCGCCGCGCCTGGATCAGCAGCGGATGGCCGGTCAGCGTCCTGAACGTCACGCGCACGCTGGCACCGGCGTAGGGCGCGACCTTGCGCTCGGTTTCCAGCAGTTCGGCGTCGGGATCGATGCCAACGGGATCGAGTGAGATCGGGTTGTAGCGATAGGGCGACAGCGAGGGGGCCAGCGCATAGCCGTTGCCGTCGATGCGCGCGCCCTGCCCGCCGCGTATCGCGGCACCGCTGGCGCCCTTGGCCTCGACCAGGGCGAAGGTATCGCCGACGCTGGGGCCAAGGGTCAGCCCGTCGCGGTGAGCGACCAGCGCGCCACGGATGCCGCCACTGTATTGCCGGTAGCGATCGCCCTGGGCATAGCCGGCATTCACGGTGGCCAGCGCCGCCTGCTTCTGCAACGTGCCGTTCCATGTGGTGTCGGCGACCTCGCTGTCGCGGTTGGCGGACAGCGCGTAGCTCCAGGTACGCTCGTCGCCCAGCGTACCGTTCAGCCCGGTTTGCAGGCTGCCGCCACGGCTGTCGCCGGAGCGCCGGGTAGCCATGGCGCTGAGCGTCGGCGCCCGACTGGAAGAACCCAGCGGCATGGAGACGCTGAGGGTCAGGGTGTCGTTGCGCTGGCCGCTGCGCCGGTCGCGCCGGAGCAGCTCGACGCCAGGGTCCTGGTCGCCCTGCTCCTGGTAGTAGGTGGTGGTCTGCCGCGACCAGGCGAGGTTGTAGCTCAACTGCCCCCAGGTATTGGAGTAGCCGAACTGCAATTGGGTGTCGCGGCTCTTGCCGTCGTAGAAATCGCTGGAGGAGCCGGAAAGATAGAGGTTGCCGTAACCGCCGAGGGCCTGGCTCACCAGCAGGTTGAACTGGTTGCGCTGCTTGTAGCTGCCGGAATCCCAGGTGTCCCCGTGGCGCAGTGCGTCGCGCGAGCCGAGCACGTCGCCGAGTTCGCGGTAGCCTTCGGTGGAATAGCGGTAGCCGGCCAGGGTCAGGGTAGTGCCGGTGGGCTGGAAGGTCCGGCTGTAGTCGAGCCCGATGCGCCAGCCCTGCTTGCGCGCGCCATCCTCGACGCGTGCGCTGGAATAGGTGCTGTTCAGGCCGAAGGCGCCGAAGCGGGTGGCGAGGACGCCGCCGCCCAGCATGGCCAGGTAGTCGTCGGCGACACGCAGTCCCAGGTTGGCGGTCAGGGCGTTGCTCATGCCGCGCTGGTAGGTGAAGTCGGCGAACAGGTCGTCGCCGTCGCCATACTGGCGCGCCTGGCCCAGGGTGAAGCTGTAGCGCGACAGGCCGGGACGCATGGACTCCGGGACCGAGGCGAACGGCACGCTGAAGCTCGATACGCTGCCATCGGCTTCGAACACCTGGACATCCAGATCGCCGGCATAGGCGCTGTCGTAGAGATCGTCGATGACGAACGGACCGGGGGCGACATTCACCTCGCGGATCTTCCTGCCGTTCTGGCTGATCACCACCCGCGCCGCGGTGGCCGCGGTGCCGCGCACCTGCGGCGCATAGCGGCGCAGGGACTCGGGCAGCATGCGGTCGTCGGTAGCCAGGCTCAGGCCGCGGTAGCCGATGCTGCCGAGCAGGTTGCCGGCGGTGTAGCTCTCCCCCGCCGTCAGTTCGCTGCGCCAGGCCGGCAAGGCGCGCTGGGCATAGGTGCGGATGCTGTTCCACTTGCGCCTGGCCTGCCCGTTGTAGCGGGAATAGGTGTAGTTGGACTGGTGGCGCAAACGCCACAGGCCGAGGTTGATGCCGCTGTTCAGGCCGACATAGGCGTAGTCCGATCGTCCCGATTCGCCGCCGCGGTATTCGGAGCGATAGAGGTTGGTGTCGTAGTTGACGAAGCCCATGCTGTCGCCGGCGTCCCACTCCTCGGGGCTGACGTAGCCGCGCGGCTTGAGGTCGAGCAAGGCTTGCGGCACCGAGAGATCCAGGCGCAGGCGGGCGACGTCCAGGCTGAACCGCGAGCCGGGCAGGCGTGCATCGAGAAAGGCGCAGTGGCGCCCGTCGCCGCTCTTGCGCGGATCGTCACCAGGCTTGGCGCCGAGGCGCTGGCGCAGGAAGTCTTCGTCGAGGCAGGGCTCCACCGCGCCGCTGGCGGGGTTGGCGCGGAAACTCACTTCGCTGCGGCTGGCGAAGCGCTCGTTGAGGTAGACATCGACGTGATAGCGACCCGGATCGATCCGACCGTCCTGGTTGAAGCGCGACAGGTCGCCGCCGCCCAGGGAAGAGCCGAGCAACAGGCGATCATCGAATTCGTAGCCGGGCTGGGCATGACCGAAGGCGCTCGCCGCCAGCGCCATGCCGCCCGCCATCAGGGCCGTGCCGGTGCGGCAGCGGCGTTCATGGCGATAGGTCATGACGGATATCCATATGGGCGCCGTAGTCGTTGATCAGCAGCGCGTGCAGGCGCACGCGTCCCGGCGGCAGGGCTTCTCGGGTTTCGGCCTGCCATTCGGCATGGCTGCGCGGCTCCAGCATGCCGCTGCGCAAGCGCCAGCGGCGCTGGCCGACGCTGAGCGTGGCGCTGGCGAACGAGGCGTAGTAGCCGCTCGGGTTGTCCACCCGCACCGCCCAGCCGGCGCTGCGCCGGACCAGTGCGAAACGCAGTTGCCCGGGCAGGTCCTCGGGACGGCCCTGGATGCCCGCCGGGCGGTAGAACAGCTTCAGGCGATTGCGCAGCATCAGCAGCATCTGGTTCCGATCCGCATGGCTGCCGTTGCGTGGCGGGATCTGCAGGACGTTGAGATGGAACAGCGATTCGCGATCGCCCGGCAGGCCCTGCCCGGTGTAGACGATGCGCAGCGTCTGGCCGCTGTCCGGGGCCATGCGGAATACCGCCGGGTTGACCAGGAACGGCGCGTCCGCCTGGTCCGGCGGCGCGTCCGGGGCGTCGATGTCGACCCAGGCCTGGACGACGTTGGGAAACGCATCGCGATTGCTCAGTTGCACGGTCTTCTCCCGTGCCTCGCCGGGATAGATCACCCGGGTCCCGGTCACCACCACGCTTGCCCGCGCCTGGGCGATGCTCGCCAGCAGGACGAGCAGAAGCGCCGATGTCCTGCCGGATCGGTACGAATGTCTGGGCATGCGGCTTACCTGGCCGGGCACGGTCCAGCGACCGGGCCCGGCTTTAGTGCTGGGAAAAGGAAGGGGCGGCGCATGCGCCGCCGGCATTCACTCGTAACGCAGCGTGTAGGTCACGGCGCCGAGTACCGGACCGGGCGTCACGGTCGCCGCTTCGGAGACGTACTGCACCGCGTAGTCGTAGCTGGTGCTGGTGGCTCCGTTGGCGAGCACGATGTCGCCGGCGGGCACCGCCGCGCCGCCGGCCAGGTCGACCGGGTTGCCGCCGACGCTATCGAGCAATTGCAGCGCCACGCCCGTCGCGCCGCTGGCGGCGGTGTTCACCAGGTTCCCGGCGGCGCTGGGGTTGGTGGCCTGGAACAGGGTGGTGAAATGCTCGTCGGCCGTCGGCGCGACGCAATCGGTGAGTTGCAGGGTGAAGGCGGTTTCGCCGGCGCTGCGGCCCACTGCGCCATCGAGGGCGCTCACCGGTACGCTGTCGAGGATCACCGTGGGGTCGGTGAAGCCGTTGACCGCGACCTGGCAGGTCTGGTCGGTCACTTCGCCGCTGAATGTGATAGTGTTTGCCGCCATCGCGGTTCCCGAAGCGGCAATTGCCGCAAAGGCCAATACCACTGCGCATGGGTTCGAAGTTCTGGTCATGCCTATGTTCCTTGTGTGAGGCAATAATCGTCCACCCGCCTTTTATTTCGGCCGGGAACGCGGTAAAGACTCGAACGAGTTCAAATCGATAATCAGTGGTGCGAACCACCGATATAAGTATCCCGTGCACAGGCGTCGAGGTGAACGCCGAACGGCGGACTTATAAATCCGTTCGAGTGCCCGCCACTCGGGGAATTGCCTCGTTTCGCAGGGTACCGCCTCTTCGTGCTATCCGTCGACATTGCAACGCTTGTATTTCCGACTATGGAACTCTGGCATCCCGGCCTCTCTTGCTTGTCTTCGCCAGTTTGGACTTATAATAAAAACCGTCATCCGTGTAATGCATGGATGGTGCCATGCAGTTAACTTCCAAGTTGGAAGTATGCACTTCCCTGTTACTCAACGAATAATTACCGTCGACTTTTCCCGGGCAATTTCCATGTTCACCCGCAGGCGCTTCTCCTTGCGCAGCAAGCTTTTTCCGCCGCCGCTCAGAAGTCCGGTGCGCAGACGAGTGCCAACGGCGGCGTGCGCACTCTCGTTGCAAGTGGGCGCTGCGCCGATGCTGTTCGGAGAATCCGTCTTGCGACAAGTCAACAACTCGAACCACGGCTTCGCCTAGCATTGAAAAAGTTCCTGCACGACAGTTGTCGGGCCTGTTGGTCGTCGCTCTGCCAAGTGCCTGGACATATTTCCGTTATCCACTGATTCGGAGTCCAACGTCGCCGAACGTGCCGGCTGCCGCGACTCTCGAAAAAATAGCCTGGAGAAACTCCGAAACAAACATTGCACATGGACCGTCGTCGCAACGGTCTCCCTCAATAGTTATTAAAAGAAGAGGTTCGCACCCATGGCAGGCAAGCATTACCAGGATGCCGATGTGCATGCCGCAACCCTATCCCGCCTCCGACTGGTATTCCGGAACTTCGAGCGCGTCTGTGTCGCCTTCTCCGGTGGCAAGGACAGCTCGGTCACCCTGCAATTGGCGCTGGACGTGGCACGCGAGTTGGGACGCAGCCCGGTGGACGTACTGTTCATCGACCTGGAGGGGCAGTACCAGGCCACCATCGATCACGTCAGCGAGATGCTCGGGCGTCCCGACGTACGCCCCTGGTGGGTCTGCCTGCCACTCAACCTGCGCAACGCCTCCAGCCTGGAGGAACCCTACTGGTGCTGCTGGGAGCCCGGCGCCGAGGCCGACTGGGTGCGCCCGCTACCGAAGCAGCGAGGGGTGATCAGCGACCCGGCGTTCTTCCCCTTCTACCGCTACCGCATGGAGTTCGAGGAGTTCGTCGCCGGCTTCAACGCCTGGCTGGCCAGGGAAGAGCCTACCGCGTTCCTGGTCGGCATCCGTTCGGACGAATCGCTCAATCGCTACCTGGCGGTCAAGCGCAGGAGCCGGGCGAAACAATGCGCCTGGACGCCGCCGGGCGGCTGCGCGCCGCTGGCCTGGAGCGCGCGCGACCGGGCCAACCCGCAGGCGGTGAGCTTCTTCCCGATCTACGACTGGCGTTTCGAGGATCTCTGGCGTTGCGTCGCCGACCACGGCTACGCCTATAACCGCCTCTACGACCAGATGTACCGCGCCGGCGTGCCGTTCTCGCAGATGCGCATCTGCCAGCCCTATGGCGACGACCAGCGCAAGGGCCTCGACCTGTTCCACCGGATCGAGCCACGCACCTGGTTCAAGGTAGTCCGGCGCGTCGCCGGCGCCAACTATGGGGCGCGCTATTGTCGCCAGCGCTTCCTCGGCTACCGTGGCGGCCTTGGCCTGCCGCCCTCCTTCGGCACCTGGCGCGAGTACAGCCAGTTCCTCCTGCGCAGCATGCCGCCGCCTCTGCGCGGCATCTACCAGCGGCGCATCGAGCGTTTCATCCTCTGGTGGAAGCAGCACGACTATCCCCTTGCCATCTGGCCGGACGCGGGGATCCCGGCCCTGGAGAATCGTCGCAAGCAGCCGTCCTGGCGGCGTATCGCGCTATCCCTGCTGAAGCAGGACATGGCCCGCTCGCTGTCCTTCGGCTTCTCCCAGGCCGATATCGACAGACTGGTCCCCGGTCGGGAGAAGCGCTCGTGATCCGCCCGCAAGACTGCGAGATCCTGCAGTGGCGCTCGTTCGACGACGAGGCCGCCTTCTTCGCCAGCATGGGCCGCTTCTTCGCCAGCGCCCGGGTGCGCCGCGAATGCGGCGGCTACCCGCTGAGCGACGGTCCCTACCACCGCTGGTTCGTGCTCCGCCGCCAGGGGGACACGCGGATACTGGGGTTCGTCAGCCTGGAGCAACATCCCGACGTGGTTCGCCTGCGCGATGCCTACCTGCGTGCGGAAGCGCGCGGTCGCGGGCTGTTCCGCACCCTGCGCGAGCGGGTCCTCGGGCATGTCGACCAACTCGGGCTGGCCTGTACCACCCGCGCGCCCCAGGCCTGCGCGCGCCTTCTCGAACCGCACGGCTTCGCCGTGCATTCCACCCGGGGTAGCTGGGTGACGCTCATGAGGAAAGCCCATGGCACAGACAAAGACACTGACGGAGCGAGCCGAGGCGCTGTTCGGCGAACTGCACGGGTTGCCGCTTGCCGAGCGGATTGAAGCCATCAACCGGATCCGCCGGCTGCTCCACGCGCACAGTCCGTTCGCCGAAGAGCCGGTCGATTGCGTGCAGTGGGTGCGTGCCGAGCGCGTCGCCGGCAACGACTACAACCCCAATACCGTCGCGCCACCGGAGATGCGACTGCTGAGGCTGTCCATCGAGTCCGACGGATTCACCCAGCCCATCGTCGCCTATCCGCAGGCCGACGGGCGCTACGAGGTGGTCGACGGCTTTCACCGCCTGCGCGTGGGCAGCGCCAAGGGCGCGCTGCGCCAGCGTCTGCACGGCTACCTGCCGATCGCCGCGATACGCGCCGGGCGTGAAGGCGACAGCGAGCGCATCGCCGCCACCATCCGCCACAACCGAGCACGCGGCGTGCACGGCGTATTGCCGATGACGGCGATCGTGGTGACCCTGCTCAAGGCCGGCTGGAGCGAGGCCGACGTGGCCCGCGAACTGGGCATGGACAATGACGAGGTGCTGCGTTTCAAGCAGGTTTCCGGATTGCCCGAGCTGTTCCGCGAACACGTGTATTCCCGCTCCTGGGAGTAGCGGGCGGCGCCGTCGGCCGCACCGCTCGCCCAGGCTCAGGCCGCGCCGGTGGTCAGGCTGATGTGCTTGTATTCGACGAAGTCGTCCAGGGCGGCGACCCCGTTCAGCCGGCCGAGGCCGGACTGGCGGTAGCCGCCCTCCTCGAATTCGTCGTAGACCTTGGCCCAGTCGTTGATCCACACGGTGCCGGCGCGAATCTTCCGCGCCACCCGTAAGGCACGCGCGACATCGCGGGTCCAGACCCCGGCCGCCAGCCCGTACTCGCTGCGGTTGGCCAGGGCGACGCCCTCCTCCTCGTGCTCGAATACCTGCAGGGTCAGCACCGGTCCGAAGGTTTCCTGTTGCACGATGTCCAGGTCCGGATCATCGACCTCCAGCAGGGTCGGACGGTAGAAGGCGCCGGCCGCCAGCTCGCCCTCGGTTACCGGGCCGCCGCGGACCACCACCCGCGCGCCGGCGGCGATGGCCTGGCGTACGGCTCGCTCGACGCGCTCGACGTTGGCCTTGTCGATCAGCGGCCCCATGTCGCTGCGCGGGTCCGCCGCCGGCCCCACGCGCAGGTTTTCCAGGCGCTGCGCCAGGCGTTCGCGTAGCCGTTCGGCAACGCCGCGCTGCACCAGCAGGCGCGAACCGGTCATGCAGAACTGCCCGGCGAACACCGTCAGCGACTTCTCCAGCACGGGCAAGGCGGCGTCCAGGTCGGCGTCGTCGAACATCAGGTGCGGTGTCTTGCCGCCCAGTTCCAGGCCGAAGCGCTTCAGGTGCCGCGCGCCGGCGGCGGAAATCGCTCGGCCGGTGGCGCTCGAGCCGGTGAAGCTGATCACCGGCACCTCGGCCGCGTCGATCAATCGCCGGGCGCCTTCGGAACCCGATTCGCTGAAGATGTTCACCGCCCCGGCAGGCAGCGACGGCGCTTCGGCGATGATCCGCGCGACCATGGCGTTGGTCTGCGCGGTCTGCCCCGGCATCTTCACCACCGTGGTGGTACCGGCGGCCAGCGCCGGCGCCAGGGAGCGGATCATCAGCACCACCGGTGAATTCCACGGCACGATGATGCCGGCGACGCCCATCGGCTCGCGCAGCACCAGCGACACCACGTCGGGGCGCGGCGTGCCGCTGGCGCCCCGTTCGCTGCGCGCCAGGCCGGCGTAGTAGCGCAGCTTGCCCGGCACCATGCCGACCTCGAAGGCAGCCTCGGGCTTGATCTTGCCGTTCTCCAGGGCAAGCAGGTCGATGAGCGCATCGGCATGCCGCTCGAAGGCCGCGGCGATTTCCTCCAGGGCTTTCGCGCGCAGCGCGTGGTCGTCCTTCCAGGGACCATCTTCGAAGGCGCGCACAGCGGCGGCGATCGCCGCATCGGCCTCGGCCCGCCCGCCGTCGGCGTAGGTGCCGATCGGCTGGCCGCTGGCCGGGTCGAAGGATTGTCCCCGCTGCGCGGAATCGAGCCATGCGCCGTCGATCCAGTGTCTGGCGTGTCCGTTCATCTGCAAGTTCTCCTGGGTCGGTCAGGCGATGCGCTGCGCGAGGTGCTCGGCAACGGCGATGGTGGTGATGTTGGTGGCCACCGAAATGGCATCGGGGAAGATCGAGGCGTCGATCACCCGCAATCCTTGCAGGCCATGCACCCTGCCCTCCAGGTCGACCACCGCCCAGCGCTCGCCGGCGCGGCCCATCGGCGCGCTGGAGGTCGGGTGGTGGTAGGTATCGAGGGTGGCGCGGATCGCCGCTTCGATCTGCGCATCGCTGCGTGCCTCGGGCCCCGGCCCGAGTTCGGCGTGGATCAGCCCGGCGAGCGGTTCGCTGCGGCCTATCCGGCGCGCCAGCTTGACCCCTTCCAGCAACCGCGCGCGGTCTTCGGCCTCGGCGAGGAAGTTCAGGTCGATCAGCGGCGCGACGGCCGGGTCGCGGCTGGCCAGGCGCACACTGCCCAGCGATTGCGGCCGGGTCAGGGCCACGGCGAGGACGAAGCCGACCCCGGTCGGGCTCATCTCGGCGGGGAACAGGTGGGTGGCGGTGATGTGCAGGTCCAGCTCGCCGTTCTGCGCCCGCGAGCTATGGGTCCAGAGCTTGGCGCCGATCACCGGCGACTGCGCGCCGATGCGCTCCGGCCGGGCGGCATAGGCGTTGTAGTAGAACGGATGGTCCTTGAGCCGGCGGCCCACCGGCAAGTCGGCAAGCAACGGGATCGACAGCGCCTTCAGCTCGTCGGCCGGGCCGACACCGGAGCGCAGCAGGATCGCCGGGCTGCCGTAGGCGCCGGCGCTGAGGATCACTTCGCCGGCGTGGATTTCCTCGCCGGAGGCCAGGCGCACGCCCACCGCGCGCTTGCCTTCGAAGAGCACCTGGTCGACCAGCGCGTCGCCGCGGATCGACAGGTTGGCGCGAGCGCGCACGGCGTTGTCGAGGTAGGCCATGCCGGTGTTGACGCGCACACCGTTGACGACATTCATCGGGTACGGCCCGACGCCGTTGGCGTCGGCGCCGTCGAAATCGGCGATGGCCTTGAAACCGTTGGCCAGGGTGGCGTCGACGAAGGCCCTCTGCATCGGCGAGAGATCGGCGCGGCTCAGTTGCCGCACCGGCAGCGGTCCGTCCCCGCCGTGCAGGGCCGGGTCGCCGCCCTGGCGGGTCTCCAGGCGGCGGAACGCCGGCAGCAGGTCGTCGTAGGACCAGCCCGGCAGGTTCCAGCGGGCGAAGTCTTCGCGCCGCGCGCGGATCGCCACCGCGCCGTTGATCGCCGAGCTGCCGCCGAGGACCTTGCCGCGGATCGCATGGATCGGGTGCCCGATCGCCCCCGGTTGGGACTGGTAGCCCCAGTCGCTGGAGGGGTCGCCGCCGACGCTGTCGCTGCTGGCGATGATCCTGGGGTAGTCCCAGGCCGGATAGGCCTGGCCGGCTTCCAGCAACAGTACCCGGCGGTCGCCGCGCTCGCTCAGGCGCCGGGCGAGGACCGCGCCGGCGGAGCCGCCGCCGACGATCAGCACATCGATCCTGCCGCCATCGAAGGCCTTGCGGGGCGTTTCCGCCGTGGCGCTGGCCACGCCGGGCGCGCCGCCGAGCAGCGAGCCCAGGGCGAGCGCGGCGGAGCCGGCGACGGTCTGCGCCAGCAAGGTGCGGCGCGCCGGGTTTTCGGGTTGGTGCATGGGGTTCTCCCGTATCCAGATCGATTGACGGGAGCAACGCTATGCCCGGCGCGCCCTCGGCGACAGACAGCGGAAGGCGAACCGCTGGTTCGGTTTTTCCGAACTCAGCCCGGCGGCAACAGGCCACGCTCGATGAGCGCGCGGTCCCAGGGTGCCGGATCGCCGATTTCCTCTTCGAGGAACTGGCCGAGGACGAGGATCTTCCGGGGCGTCCGTTGGGTCTTGCGGTAGACCACGGAAACCTGCCCGCCGTCCGGCGAGTAGCCAGGCAGGACCGGCAGCAGCTCGCCGGCCAGCAAGGCATCGGCGGCCAGGAAGCTCGGCAGGATCGCCAGGCCGAGCCCGGCGCGCGCACCTTCGAGCAACTGGTGCCCGGAGTCGGTGCGCATCCTCACCCGGATGCGGAACGAGGCCGGTTCGCCGTCCACCGGCAGACAGAGCATGCCGCCGGGCTCGCGGTTGTAGTAGACCAGCCCGTCGTGCGCCTGTAATTCCTCGGGATGCTGCGGCACGCCATGCCGCGCCAGGTAGTCGGGACTGGCGCAGAGCAGGTGGCGGTTGGCGGTGATCGGCCGCGCCACCAGGCAGGAGTCGTCCAGCCGGCCCATGCGCAGGGCCATGTCGAAGCGCGGTTCCTGGAGGTTGACGAAACGATCGTCGGCCTGCACGTCCACCCGCAATTGCGGATGGCGCTCGGCGAAGCGCGCCAGCAGCGGCGCCAGGTAGCGCGGAGTGAAGGCCAGCGGCGCGGAGAGGCGCAACTGGCCGCGCAGGTCGTCGTCGGCGTCGAGCACCGAGGCTTCCGCCTGCTCCAGCTCCTGTAGCAGGCGGCAGGCATGTTCGTAGTAGGTGCGACCGGGGTCGGTGAGACTCAGCGGCCGGGTGCGGTTCAGCAGCACCCGGCCCAGGCGCCTCTCCAGTTGCTGGATACGCTGGCTGACTTGCGACTTGGTGGTGCCCAGGCGGCGGGCGGCCTCGGAGAAGCTATGGGCGTCGACCACGCTGACGAAGGTGGTCATTTCGGCAAACTTGTTCATCGGTGTCCTTCTGCGATCCGCCCCCGCGGACCCCGATCATACGCTTTCCGCCGCCGCTATCCGCGCCTCGGCGACCCGACGCAGGCGGTGCATGGACTCCTCCGACTCGCGTTCGATGCGACGGCGCAGCAGGAACAGGTTGGCCAGGCGCATCGACCAGCCGTCGAAGCGGTATTCCAGGGTGCGCACGAAGCGGGTGCCGGCCGCGCTCGGCTGGCATTCGTAGCTCAGGCGCAGGTGCAGCCCCCGGTCGCCACGGGCGTTGGCGCGCCACAGGTGTCCCGGCTGGTACTCGACCACCGTCCAGGACAAGTGCCCGGCGCGGCCGCCGGCGTGAATGTCCTCCTCGAAGCGCGCGCCGGCCGGCAGCGGGCCAGCGGCGCCGTCGACCCGCAACGACGAGGGATGCCATTCCGGCCAGAGTGCCGGGCTGGCGGCGTAGGCGAGGGTCGCCTCGGGCCCGCGGGCGATCTCGATTCGGTGCTGCATGCGGGTCATGGCGCGCTCCTCGGCGGTTTCCGCTTCCCAGTGGAGGGTACCGTAGCACCAGTCCATCAACGGGAAGACCAGGTTGAAGTTGTGCGTCTGCATCAGCTCGCGACGGTGATGCAGTTCGTGCAGGCGGCGCATGTGGCGGATCCACGGCAGACGGCTGAGCGGATGCTCCGGCGGCAGGTGTTCGCAGGCGTGGAAGATCTCGTAGCTGAGGTAGCCCAGCAGCAGGGTCGCGGCGAACAGCGCGGCGAGGTTGTCGTTCAGCAGGCCGAGCAGGCTCCAGGCGAGCAGCGCGCCGAGGCTGAAGACCACCACCAGCCAGGCCGGGAACAGGATCACCCGCCAGTCGCGGGCCTGTTCGTAGCGCATCTGGCCGGCGACGAAGAAGCTGTGGTGGTCGCCGGTATGGCGCTTGTAGAACATCCGCCCCAGCGGGTGCTTGTGGTGGCCGAGGGACTTGTGGATGCGGTACTCGCCCCAGTTGAAGAACACCAGCGCGGCCGGCACCGTCAGCCATTCCAGCAGGCTCGGCTGCTCGAGTCGGGAGAGGAAGAAGACGATCCAGGCGCCGCCGTAGGCGAGGACGAAGCCGGCGTGCAGCCAGGGGTTGTAGCCGGGCCGGATGGCCGCGCGGTACTGCTGGCGAAAGGGTTGGGGATCGAAGGACATGGTCGGCATCTCGCGTGTGATTGTTATTGGCTGGGCCGCGAACCGGGCCGATCCGCCGGGGCGGAAGGGCTTGCATTCGAGTGTAGCGATGCCAGTCTTATCAGGGTAATGGATAAATAGAATGAGGATTATTCATGAAGCTGAACTTGCAGCAGCTCGACCTCAACCTGCTTCTGGTCTTCGATGCCCTGATGCGCGAACGCAACCTGTCGCGCGCGGCGATCCGCCTGCATCGCAGCCAGCCGGCGGTGAGCAACGCCCTCGCCCGCCTGCGCGAGCAGCTCGACCAGCCGCTGTTCCGGCGCACCGCCAAGGGCCTGGAACCCACCGCCGCCGCCCTCGCCCTGTACGTGCCGGTGCGCCAGGCCCTGCATCTGCTGCAGGCCGGCCTTGGCTCCCAGGAAACCTTCGATCCGCACACTGCGCGGACCTTTCGCCTGACGATGAACGACTATGCCCAGTTGCGCCTGCTGCCGGGCCTGGTGACCCGCTTGAAGACCCTGGCCCCGCGGGTGACGCTGGAGGTACGTCCCGACGAAGGCGCCTCGATCCCGGCGCAACTGGCCAGCGGCGAACTCGACCTGGCGATCGACTACCTGTACTTCGACGAGCCCGAGCTGGCCTACCGGCCGGTCGGCGAGGAACGCCTGGTGGTGATCGGCCGGCAGGGCCATCCGGCCTTCCGCGGCGGCCTCGACCGCGCGGCCTACGAGGCCGCGCAGCACGTCTCGATCCTGCCGCGGGTCGGGCGCGGCAGTCCGCTGGAGATCGTCCTCGGCTCGGCCAGGGTACAGCGCCAGGTGCAATTGCTGGTGCCTCACTACCTGACCATCCCGGCCATCGTCGCCAGCACCGAGCTGCTCGGCACCGTGCCACGCCGCCTGGCCGAGCGCTTCGCCGGCAGCCATGGTTTGCAACTGGCGGACGTCCCCTTCGAGATGGCCCCGGTGCAGGTCAACCTGATCTGGCATCGCCAGCAGGAAGCGACGCCCGGCCTGCAATGGCTGCGCGAGCAGATCGTGCAGATCGAACAGGGCTGAGTCATAGGTTGCGCGCGAGGATCAGTCTTCCGTCACTTTCGATCATTGAGCGAGGCCTTTCCCGCAACCTATGGTGAGGCTCCGCCCCGCAACCGGCCCCAGGCCGCCCCGGGGATACAGTCCAGCACCCGCCAGAGGAGCCACCGTATGACCAGCCTGCCGCTCGAAGCCAACGCCGCCGCCACCCTCGCCGAATGGCACGGGCTGATCGCCCGCCGCGACCTCTCCGGGTTGCCGCGCCTGCTGCACCCCGACGCCGTGTTCCGCTCGCCGATGGCGCACAAGCCGTATGCCGGCGCACCGGTGGTCTCGATGATCCTGAATACCGTGCTCACGGTCTTCGAGGATTTCGCCTATCACCGCCAGTTGGCCAGCGCCGACGGCCGCAGCGTGGTGCTGGAATTCAGCGCACGGGTCGGCGAACGCGAACTGAAAGGCATCGACATGATCCGCTTCGACGACGACGGCCGGATCGTCGACTTCGAAGTGATGGTCCGTCCCATGAGCGGCCTCCAGGCCCTCGGCGAGGAGATGGGCCGGCGCCTGGCCTCCTATCTGGCCGCGAGCAAGGCCTGAGGCGATAGCCTTTGGGCCAAGGCCCGACGCTGCCTTTGCCAAGAGCGCAGCGTCGGCCCGCCGGAGCGAACTCCCGACATGGGTGCAACGCCCCCGCCCTCCCGCGTTCAGCGTCGACCCAAGCCACAGCGAAGGGGCTTGGGTAGTTCCGCAGCGAACCGGGCGAGGACATTTCCCAGCAAAAACGCCAGGTCGGTACTTCGCGAACCCGCGTCCATCGCGGCCATGACCCATATCAAGGACATCGGACGGCAATTCCGCCACTGTCTTGGCATCCGTCCGTTCTTTCCTGCCCCGTGCCGCCCCAGGGCCTCCACCGTGAGGATGCTCCATGAGCAAGATGATGAAAGCCGCCGTATTCATCCAGCCCGGCCGTATCGAGCTGGTCGACAAGCCGATTCCCGACGTGGGGCCGAACGATGCATTGGTGCGCATCACCACCACCACGCTCTGCGGCACCGACGTGCACATCCTCAAGGGCGAGTATCCGGTCGCGCCCGGCCTGACGGTGGGCCACGAGCCGGTCGGGATCATCGAAAAGCTCGGCAGCGCGGTGGTCGGCTACCGCGAAGGCCAACGCGTGATCGCCGGTGCCATCTGCCCCAACTTCAACTCCTATGCCGCCCAGGACGGCGTACCGTCGCAGGACGGCAGCTACCTGGTGGAATCCGGCCGTTGCGCCTGCCATGGCTACAAGGCGACCGCCGGTTGGCGCTTCGGCAACCTGATCGACGGCACCCAGGCCGAGTATGTGCTGGTTCCCGACGCTCAGGCCAACCTTGCCCCCATACCCGATGGTCTCAGCGACGAACAGGTGCTGATGTGTCCGGACATCATGTCCACGGGCTTCAAGGGCGCGGAGAACGCCAACATCCGCATCGGCGATAGCGTGGCGATCTTCGCCCAGGGTCCCATAGGCCTGTGCGCCACCGCCGGCGCCCGGCTGCTGGGCGCCAGCACGATCATCGCCATCGACGGCAACGCCCATCGCCTCGATATCGCCCGTGGAATGGGCGCCGACGTCACGCTGAACTTCAGGGAGTGCGACGTGATCGAGGAAATTCTCAAACTCACCGGCGGGCGCGGCGTGGATGCTTCGATCGAGGCACTCGGTACGCAATCGACCTTCGAGACCGCCCTGAGGGTGCTCAAGCCCGGCGGCACCCTTTCCAGCCTCGGGGTCTACTCGGAAGACCTGACGATTCCGTTGTCGGCCTTCGCCGCCGGCCTCGGCGACCACCGGATCAATACCGCGCTGTGCCCCGGCGGCAAGGAGCGCATGCGCCGACTGCTCAATATCGTGGCTTCGGGCCGGGTCAACCTCGGGCCTTTGGTCAGCCACGAATACCGCCTCGACGACATCGTCGCCGCTTACGACCTGTTCGCCAACCAGCGTGACAACGTACTGAAGGTGGCGATCAAGCCGCACTGAGACCGTCATCCTATACTGCTGGACGGAGGTGGCGAACCCGTCGCGAACGACGAAGCGGGTTCCACCCAGGGCGTCGGCGGCGCCCTTGCGCCGTCGCTTCGCGGGGGAATGGAGAGAAACCGTCCATGAACCGAGCCAGGCTCTACCTCTGCTGCGTCACGCTGCTGGCGCCGGTCATCGCCGGCGCGGCGACTGCCGACTACGTCTACGGCATGCCGCTGGACGTGGCCAGGGTGCTGAGCGTCGACGAGGCGCCCAGCGATACCTGCCAGGTGGTGCGCGCCACCCTGGTATACCTGGACTCCCACGGCGAGCGCCAGGTGTTGCACTACCTGAAGCAGGCGCGTACGTGCAGCAACGAATGAAACCACGATAGGAAAGGACGAACGGTCAGGGTTGTCGTTTCATTTCACGAAATTTTCACCCCTGACATGGATACTGGAACCAGCTGAAGGACCAGCGCCCCATTGCATAGAGCCCACCATCGAGTGGGCTTTTTGCATTCCGGGCCGCGTATCGCCTGGCCTTGGGTTCAATCCCGCTCTTCCCTGCGCAGCAGTTCGCGCTTGCGCTCCACGCCCCAGCGGTAGCCGGAAATGTCGCCGTCGCGACGTACCACCCGGTGGCAGGGAATCGCCACCGCGATCCGGTTCGCCGCGCAGGCCTGCGCCACCGCGCGCACCGCTCGCGGCGCGCCGATCCGTTCGGCGATCTGCGCGTAGCTCGCCGTGCTGCCCGGCGGTATTTCCCGCAGTGCCTGCCAGACCCGTTCCTGGAACGCCGTACCGCGTACGTCCAGCGGCAGGTCCAGTCCCAGTTGAGGCGACTCGACGAAGCCCACCACCTGCGCCACCAGCCGTTCGAAGTCGGCGTCGCCGCCGAGTAGCTGGGCGCGCGGGAACTGGTCCTGCAACTCGCGCAGCAATGGCTCCGGCTCCTCGCCGAGGAGGATCGCGCAGATGCCGCGCTGGCTCTGCGCCACCAGGATCGCGCCCAGCGAGCATTGGCCGATGGCGAAACGGATCGCCGCGCCGGCGCCGCCATCGCGGTAATCGCGCGGGCGCATGCCGAGGCGTTGCGACGAGGACTCGTAGAAGCGGCTGTTGGAGTTGAAACCGGAGTCGTAGATCGCCTCGGTCACCGAGGCGGACGCCTGGCCCAGGCGCTCGCGCAGGCGCCGGGCACGATAGGCCGAGGCGTAGGCCTTGGGCGTCAGGCCGGTTTCGGCCTTGAACAGACGATGGAAGTGGAACGGACTCATGCCCAGTCGGGCGGCCAGCGCCTCCAGTGCCGGCGGCGTCTCCGCCGTCTCGATCATCCGGCAGGCCTGCGCCACCCGCTCGGCGCGCTGCTCCGCCGCCAGGCTGCGGTCGCCGGCGGCGCGCCGGCTGGGCCGATAGCCGGCGGCCTCGGCGGCCTCGGCAGTGGCGAAGAACTCGACGTTCTCGCGCCTGGGCCGACGCGCCGAGGAACTCGGGCGGCAATAGACCCCGGTGGTCTTCACCGCATAGACGAACGCCCCGTCCGCCGCCGCGTCGCGCGCCAGCACGGCGGCCCAGCGCTGTTCGTCGGTGTGGTAGGCGTTGCAAGGATCGAGCTGCTGGCTCATGGCGTTTCCCCTGTGGGAGCGGATGATGCCCGCAGACTAATTCGCCATTCAAGCGCAAGAACTCCGGTTCTTGCGCTTGAATTCGAGCAAGGCCATGTGCCCGGCTTCGGCAGGTGCGGAAGGCCGTCGGCTTGCCTACCCATCGCCACGCGCCATAATGGCCCGCTCGAACCGGCGGAAGGATTGGGAACATGGCGTTCAAACGGATAGCACTGGCCTACTGCGTGCAACTGGATCGGGTGATCTCCATCGCCAGCGCCCGCCGCGAATACTTCTCCCAGGCCGAGCCGCGCAAACGCTTCGATTTCCTCTGCTCCAGCGAAGGGTGCCGGGCACAGGGGATCAAGGTATCGGCGAGCAACTACGACAAGCTGCCGCAGGACACCCGCAAGGCCGCGCACTTCAGCAAGTTCCCGCACTCCACCCACCTGTCGGATTGCGAATGGTTCGTCGAGGAGGACGAGGACGCTCTGCGCCCGGGCGAGTCCGCCGAGGATGCCGGCCAGCGGCGCATCCGCGACAAGCTGGATGCCTACGTCGAGGAGTTCGACCCGGCCATTGCCGAGGAGGCCGCGCCGCCGCAAGCGGACCCGGACGCCGAGGAACACCCGCCGGCCTCCGCCGCAGTGCGCACCGACGCTCCCGCCGCGCCTCGGCAGAGAACGCAACGGCCACGGCGCACCCGCGATTTCGAACTGCTCGTCGACACCTTCCGCCAGGCCCGCGCCGAGCTGCCGGCGGAAGAGTTCAAGCAACTGGACATCCGCATCAGCGGCCTCGGCCGGATACCGCTGCGCGCCTATTTCCAGCACATCGGCTATGCCACCCCGGGCAGCGCCGGCAAGGTATTCTACGGCGGCGCCGACCTGGTCCGGCGCTACGGTGCGCCGAGCCGGCCGCAAGGCTTCCGCTTCAAGTTCCGCGACCGCATCGACGGCAAGCCGGTATTCCTCTACGTCGCCCCGGAAACCTTGCAGGGCTATCCGCATCGGCGCTACCTCGAAGACATCCTCGGTTGCGCCGAAACGGTGCGCTACTTCACCCTCTACGCCCTCGGCCGGCTCATCGAAGCGCCGAGCGGCAAGAGCTACAGCCTGGAGCCGGATGCCCTGCGCCACCTGGCGATCATCCCCGGTCCGGCGAAGGACGACGCCTCTCAGAGTTCGTCGTAGAGTCGGTCGCTGACCAGCATGTGCCCCGGCGCGTGACTGATGTACAGCTCCGGCTGAACCTCGGCGAGCACCGCCTGGGGCGTGACCCCGCAGGCCCAGAACAGCGGAATCTCGTCCGCCGCGAGCGGCACCGGGTCGCCGTAGTCGGGCCGCGCCAGGTCGCGGATGCCGATCAGCGCCGGATCGCCCAGGTGCAGCGGTGCGCCATGGGTCATAGGGAAGCGGCTGGTGACCTGGATCGCCCGGATCGCCTCGGCGGCCTTCAACGGCCGCATCGATACCACCGTGGGCCCGGCCAGGCGACCGCTCGGCCGGGTAGCGATGGAGCTGCGGTACATCGCCACGTTGCGCCCCAGCTCGAGGTGGCGCAGGCCGATGCCGGCGTCGAGCAACGCCTGTTCGAAGGAGAACGAGCAGCCGATGGCGAAGGCGACGAAATCCGCCTCCCAGAAGGTGCCGATGTCGCTCACCTCGACGGGCTCCTGACCGCGTCGATGCACCCTGTAGCGCGGCAGGTCGCTGCGCACGTCGATATCCGCGCCGAGCCTGGCGAAGTGCGGCGAGCCGGGTTCGCTGACGTCGAGCAGCGGGCAGGCCCGGGGGTTCAGGGCACAGAAGCGAAGGAACTCGTCGGCCCAGGATTTCTGCAGGATCACCAGGTTGGCCTGCAAGTGGCGCTGGCCGAGGCCGCTGGTATGGCCGGTGTAGTCGCCGCGGCGGATCAGTTGGCGCAGGACCGGCGGCGGCAGTTGCGCGAGTTCGTGGAAGGTCGGTTCGGGCATGGCGGCTCCGTGCGCTGGCGGACGTCGTTGTTGGCAGGTTTGTAGAAGCGGACGGCGGTCAGCGTCCAACGAGATTTTTCCGCCAGGGGCGATCGGAAAATCCGAATCAGCGCGAACGCAGCCGCCCCACTCCTTTCTTCAGCGGCGCCAGGAGCATGCACTCCGGGCCGACGTTGGCCGCGTAGTCGGCCAGCACCGCCTTGCTCAGCTCCACCACTTCGTCCACCAGTTCCAGGCCGGTGCCGCCGCGCCAGGACACCACCACCGGCAGGTTCGGCGGCGGCGGGCCGAGGCGCAGCAGGGTCAGTTCGCCGCGTTCCAGTTCCTGGCTGACCAGCGCCGGCGGCAAGGCGCCGACGCCGAAGCCGTCGCGCAGCAGGCGGGTCATCGCCGCCACCGAGTTCACGCAGTTCAGGCGCGGCGCCGCGACGCCGTTGGCGTGCAGCAGGCCGAGCACGTCCTGGTGCGGCCGCGAGTGCTTGGAGAAGGTCACCACCCGCTCCCGCGCCAGGTCCGCCAGCGAGGCGTAGTCGCGGTGGTAGATCGAGCCGGTGGAAACGATCCAGCGCAGCGGATAGCTGCCCAGTTCGAGGTTCAGCACCGACTCGTGGCGCAGCGAGTCGGTCTGGAAGATCAGGTCCAGGTAGCCCTTCTGCAACTGCTCGGAGAGGTTGCGCGCGGTGTCCGCCATCAGCTCGATCTCCACCGCCGGGAAGGTTTCCGTGACCCTGGCCACCAACGGGCTCAGCCAGGTGTGGATGACCGTGTCCATGGCGCCGATACGAATCCGTCCCTGGGTGCTGGCGCCGGTGTCGAGCGACTGCTTCAGCGCGTGCATGGTGTCCATCATCCGCTCGGCGTAGGCCAGTACCTTGTCGCCTTCCGGGGTCAGGGTCACGCCGCGCGAGTCGCGGACGAACAGTTTCACGCCGAGTTCGTCCTCCAGCACGGCGATCCGGCTGGAAATGGAAGCCTGGGTGCTGAACAGCTTCTCCGCGGTGAGGCGGAAGCTCTTCAGGCGCGACCCAGACGAAGGTCTCGAGGAATTTCAGGTTCATGTGGCGGGTACCGACGGGCAAGGGACACAAGGTGGCGGGAGCGAGCAGCTTCCATGCCAGCGCCCACCTTCCGGCGGCACATGATCGACGCATGACGGCCTGCTCCGCCATCGAAATTTCTTATCCCCGGCGGCCGCATAAATTAGTTGGACGCTCGCTGGCCAGCCTCGAAGAATGCGACCACCGGGTGCGACGGCGCCCACCGAATCTTCATAACACCAATAACGACGATCGGTGCCCCCATGGAAAAACACATGACCCTCGACGCCGGCCCGGACGCTTCCCGGGACGGTCATTTCGGCTGGTATCGCGCCCTCGACAAGCAGGAACGCCGGGCCTTCTGGAGCTGCAAGATCGGCTACGGCCTGGACGGCATGGACACCCAGATGCTCAGCTTCGTGATCCCTACCCTGATCGCCCTGTGGGGGATCGGCACCGGCGAAGCCGGCTTCATCCACACCATGACCCTGCTCGCCTCCGCCGCCGGCGGCTGGATCGCCGGGATCCTCTCCGACCGCATCGGCCGGGTGCTGACCCTGCAACTGACGGTGCTCTGGTTCGCCTTCTTCACCTTCCTCTGCGGCCTCGCGCAGAACTACGAGCAGTTGCTGGTCGCACGGACCCTGATGGGCTTCGGCTTCGGTGGCGAATGGACCGCCGGCGCGGTACTCATCGGCGAAGTGATCAAGGCCCGCGACCGCGGCAAGGCGGTCGGCCTGGTGCAGTCCGGCTGGGCCATCGGCTGGGGCCTCACCGCCATCCTCTACTCGCTGATGTTCAGCCTGCTGCCACCGGAAGAGGCCTGGCGCGCGCTGTTCATGCTCGGCCTGTTGCCGGCGCTGTTCGTCCTGGTGGTACGCCGGCTGGTCAAGGAACCGGAGATCTACCGCGAGGCCAGGCAACGCAACCAGGGCGCCGACAAGGTCAGCTTCTACGAGATCTTCGCCCCCGGGATGCTCAGCATCACCCTGCGCGCCTCGCTGCTGACCACCGGCGCGCTCGGCGGCTACTACGCCATCACCGCCTGGCTGCCGACCTTCCTCAAGACCGAACGCGGGCTGACCGTGCTCGGCACCAGCGGCTACCTGGCGATGGTGATCCTCGGCTCCTACGTCGGCTACGTGGTCAGTGCCTTCCTCACCGACCTGATCGGGCGCAAGAAGAACTTCGTCCTGTTCGCCGTCGGCTCCTTCACCGTGGTCCTGCTCTACACCCAGTTGCCGGTGAGCAACGGCGCCATGCTCTGGCTCGGCTTCCCGCTCGGCTTCTTCGCCTCGGGCATCTTCAGCGGCATGGGCTCGTTCCTCACCGAACTGTTCCCAACCCGCATCCGCGGCTCCGGCCAGGGCTTCTGCTACAACGCCGGGCGCGCCATCGCCGCGCTGTTCCCGATGCTGATCGGCATGCTCGGCCAGAAGCTCTCGCTGGGCCTGGGGATCGGCGCCTTCGCCGCGGTCTCCTACGGCGTGGTGATCCTCGCCGCCCTCAGCCTGCCGGAAACCCGCGGCAAGCAACTGGAACTCTGAGCCGTCGACCGAGGAAATCCCAGCATGCATCCCACTCCCCGCCTGGCTGCCGCGCTGCTCGCCGGCAGCGGGCTGGGCTGGCCGCTGCTCGCCCAGGCCGACCTGGTCGAGGACAGCCACGCCAGCCTCGAACTGCGCAACTTCTACTTCAACCGCGACTTCCGCCAGAGCGGCGCGCGCGACAACGCCGACGAATGGGCGCAGGGCTTCCTCCTGCGCCTGGAGTCCGGCTTCAGCGAAGGCACCGTCGGCTTCGGCGTCGACGCCATCGGCCTGCTCGGCTTCAAGCTCGACTCCGGCGGCGGCAGCGGCGGAACCGGGCTGCTGCCGGCCGACGGCTCCGCCGGCGGCTCCCAGGATGACTACGCCAAGCTCGGCCTGACCGCCAAGGCGCGGGTCTCCAACAGCCTGCTCAAGGTCGGCGCGCTGCACTTCAAGAGCCCGCTGGTCTCGGCCAACGACACCCGCCTGCTGCCGGAACTGTTCCGCGGCGCGCTGCTCGACGTGCAGGAGATCGACGGCCTGACCCTGCGCGGCGCGCACCTGGACCGCAACAAGCTGAACAGCTCCAGCGACTACCAGGTGTTCAGCGCCAACCGCATCGGCGGGCGCAGCGATGCCTTCGACTTCGCCGGCGGCGACTATCGCCTGACCCCGGCGCTGACCGCCAGCCTGCACCAGGGTCGGCTCAGGGACATCTACCGGCAGACCTTCGCCGGCCTGGTACACACCCTCGACCTCGGCGGACAGCGTTCGCTCAAGAGCGACCTGCGCTTCGCCCGGGCCAGCGAGGACGGCGGCTTCCGCGAACTGGACAACCGCGCCTTCGGCGCCCTCTTCAGCCTGCGCCTGGGCGCCCACGCGGTGGCCGCCGGCTACCAGCGGATCAGTGGCGACGATCCCTATCCCTACATCGCCGGCAGCGACCCGTACCTGGTCAACTTCATCCAGATCGGCGACTTCGGCAACGTCGACGAGCGTTCCTGGCAACTGCGCTACGACTACGATTTCGGCGCGCTCGGCCTGCCCGGCCTGAGCTTCATGAGCCGCTACGTCTCCGGCGACAACGTCGCCCGCGGCGCGGCCAACGACGGCAAGGAATGGGAACGCAACACCGACCTCGGCTACGTGGTGCAGAGCGGGCCGCTGAAGAACCTCGGGGTGAAATGGCGCAACGCCACGGTGCGTTCGAATTTCGCCAACGACCTCGACGAAAATCGCCTGATCCTCAGCTACAGCCTGACGCTGTGGTGAGGTCCGGCGAGCAATGACCTGAAGGAACCTGCATGAACAACCTGTTGTTGAACTGCGATATCGGCGAGAGCTTCGGTGCCTGGCGCATGGGCCTGGACGCCGAGGTGATGCCGCTGATCGATTGCGCCAACATCGCCTGCGGCTTCCACGCCGGCGATCCCGGCACCATGCGCCGCACCGTGGCCCTGGCGGTGGAGCATGGCGTGCGCATCGGCGCGCACCCCGGCTACCCCGACCTGGTCGGCTTCGGCCGGCGCTCGCTGGCCTGCTCGGCGCAGGAAGTGGAAGACCTGCTGCTCTACCAGATCGGCGCCCTCGACGGACTCTGCCGCGCCCAGGGCACGCGGGTACGCTACGTCAAGCCGCATGGCGCGCTGTACCAGGACATGATGCGCGACCCGGCGATCCTCGCCGCCGTGCTGCGCGCACTGGCGGCCTACGACCGCACCCTGCCGCTGATGCTGATGAGCACCCGCGACAACACCGCGGCGCGCGCGCTGGGCAAGGCCCACGGCATCGAGCTGTGGTTCGAGGCGTTCGCCGACCGCGCCTACGACGGCGCCGGCTACCTGGTCTCGCGCAGCCAGCCCGGCGCGGTACACCACGACGCCGAGACGGTGCTCGCCCAGGCCCTCCTGCTGGCCCGTGGCGCGGCGCTGCGAGCCAGCGACGGCAGCGCCCTGGCGCTGGAGGCGCAGACCCTCTGCGTACACGGCGACAACCCCGCCTCGCTGGCTGCGGTGCGGCGCATCCGCGACGCCCTGGAGGCGGCATGAGCCAACCGCAACCGCGCATCGAGGTGGCCGCCATCGACAGCTTCGTCCTGCGCCTGTTCGAGCGCATCGACGAAGCCAACATGCCCTGGCTGCTGGCGGCGGAGGAAAACCTGCGGGCGGCGTTCGGCGCCGCCCTGCTCGACCTGGTGCCGTCCTACACCACCCTGCTCCTGCAATACGACCTGCTCCAGCTCGACCCT
Organism: Pseudomonas sp. HMSC065H01; assembly: GCF_001815235.1. Taxonomy (NCBI): domain Bacteria; kingdom Pseudomonadati; phylum Pseudomonadota; class Gammaproteobacteria; order Pseudomonadales; family Pseudomonadaceae; genus Pseudomonas; species Pseudomonas sp. HMSC065H01. The sequence goes on from NZ_KV819837.1 coordinate 110,747, forward strand.
GGCGAGGCCCGCGCGCGGATCGCCGCGGCGCTGTCCGACTTGCGCCCGAAACGCCAGGACGGCGGCCGTCTGCACATCCTGCCGACCTGGTACGACCCGCGGGTCGGCCCCGACCTGGCCCCCCTGGCGCGGCGCAAGCAGCTCGGCGTCGCCGAGCTGATCCGCCGCCACAGCCAGCGCGAGTACCGGGTCTTCGCCCTCGGTTTCAGCCCCGGCTTCGCCTTCATGGGGCTGGTCGAGGAAGCCCTGGCGGCACCCCGTCTGGCGACTCCCCGGCAACGCATCGCCGCCGGCAGCGTCGGCATCGCCGAGCGCCAGACGGCGGTCTATCCGCAGGCCTCGCCAGGCGGCTGGAACCTGCTCGGGCGCTGCCCGGTGCGCCTGTTCGATCTCACCCTGGACGGCTACAGCCTGCTGCGCGCCGGCGACCGGGTGCGTTTCGAACCCATCGGACACGCCGAATTCGTCCGTCTCGGCGGCGACGACACGCCCCTGGAGGTCCAGGCATGAACGACTCCATCCACGGCGGCCTGCGGGTGTGCCAGAGCACCCCGCTGGTCCAGTTGCAGGATCGCGGCCGCTTCGGTTGCCGCCATCTCGGCGTGACCCAGGGCGGCGCCCTCGACTGGCTGTCCATGGGCTGGGCCAACTGGCTGCTGGGCAATCCCCTGGACGCCGCGGTGATCGAGATCGCCCTCGGCGGTTTCGTCGCCGAATGCCGTGCCGACGGCTGGTTGGCCCTGGCCGGCGGCGATCTCGGCGCGACCCTCGATGGCCAGCCGCTACCGGCCTGGGGCGCGTTCGCCGTGCGCGGCGGCCAGCGCCTGGCCTTCGCCCACCCGCGCCAGGGCGCCCGCGCCTACCTGGCGGCGCCCGGCGGCTTCGCCGGCGAGCGCCAGTTGGGCAGCCTGGCCACGGTGGCCCGCGAAGGCCTGGGCGGCCCCCGCGCCGACGGCAAGGCCCTGGCCGCAGGCGACAGCCTCGGCTGGCTGGCCGATGGCGCGCGACCGCGCGCGCTGCCCCTGCCCAGCGAACGGATCATGGACTGCACCGGCGAAGCGCGCCTGGAGCTGATCCTCGGCGCGCAGATCGGCGACTTCCCGGCCATGAGCCTGTTCGATGCGTTCAACGGCGACTGGCAGGTGGATACACGCGCCGACCGCATGGGCGTACGTCTGCTCGGCCCGCGCCTGGAATGCCGGCAGCAGTCGATGATTTCCGAAGGCATCGCCCTCGGCGCGGTGCAGGTGCCGCCGGACGGTCAGCCGATCGTCCTGCTCAACGACCGGCAGACCATCGGCGGCTACCCCCGTCTCGGCGCCCTCGCCCCGCTGGCGCTGGCGCGCCTGGCGCAATGCCTGCCAGGCCAGCGGGTGCGGCTGCTGCCGACGGTGCAGGAGGCGGCGCACCGCGAGCATCGACGCCTGCTGGCGGCCTGGGACGCATAGGCGGTTTTTTTGAACGGCGCCGTATGGCGAGCGTCCACCGCACACTCGTCCCGTCCGGAGGTTCGCCATGCCCAGTCGCCTGTCACTGATCGCCGCCCTGCTGTTGCCCCTGGCCGTCCAGGCCGAACCCGCTGATACCCGCGCCCTGCTCGCCGACAGCCTGGCCGACAGCCAGGCCCAGGTGGAGGCAGCCGAGCAAGCCATGCGCCGATCCGAAAACAAGGCGGTGCAGCTCTATGCCAAGCGCGTACTCACCGAACAGCAGGAGTTCGACCACCAGTTACGCGCCCTGGCCGGGGAAAAGGCCTTGGCGCTGCCCTCGCCGCGCCAGACCGAACGGCAGGCCGCCGCTCCCGGCGGCTTCGACGAGCGCGGTTTCCTCGACGCGCAGATTCGCCAGCAGGACCGTCTGGTTGCACGCTTCGAGGGAATCGCCCGGGACTCCGCCGATCCTGACCTGCGCCGCTTCGCCGACGAATGGCTGGCGCGCTTCTACCACCACCGCGAACTGGCCGACCAGTTGCGTAGCGGCCGCGCCGACTGAGCGCCGCGACCGCCTTGCTCAGTGCCGCGCGAGGACCTGCCGGGCGCTCTGGCGAATCACCCCCCAGCGCTTGGGATCGTCCTGCAGCATGGCGCCAAGCAGGTGCTTGGCCTGCTCGAAACTGATGTGCGGCGGCAGCGGCGGCACGTTCGGGTCGGTGACCACCTCCAGCAGCACCGGGCGGTCGGCGGCGAAGGCCTCGGCCCAGGCGGCGTCGATGTCCTCCGGGCGATCCACGCGGATGCCCTTGAAGCCGAGCATGTCCGCATAACGCGCGTAGGGGAAATCGATCACTTCCTGCGCCGGACTGAACTCCGGGTCGCCGGCCAGGGCACGCTGCTCCCAGGTCACCTGGTTGAGATCGCCGTTGTTCAGCACCAGCACGATGAAGGTCGGCGAGTCCCAGCGCTGCCAGTACTGCTGCACGGTGACCAGTTCGGCGTTGCCGTTCATCTGCATGGCGCCGTCGCCGACCATCGCCACCACCGGCCGCTGCGGATAGGCGAGCTTGGCGGCGATGGCGTAGGGCACGCCGCTGCCCATGGTCGCCAGCTTGCCCGACAGCGAGCCGAGCATGCCCGGGCGCATGCGGATGTCGCGGGCGTACCAGTTGGTATGCGAGCCGCTGTCGCCGCAGAGAATCGCATCGTCCGGCAGTTGCTCCGACAAGGAACGGAATACCCGCTGCGGGTTGATCGGGTCGGCTGGCTCTTCGGCCTGGCGCCGGGCTTCCTCGCGACTGGCCGTCACCGCCCGCTCGACCCGGCGGCGCCAGGCACCGTGCTTTTTCTGCTCGAGCAGCGGCAGCAGGCGCTCCAGGGTTTCCCCTGCATCGCCGAGCAAGGCCTGGTCGATCGGATAGCGGATACCGATGTTGCGCGGATACAGGTCGATCTGCACCGCCCACGCCTGGCCGGCCTTGGGTAGGAACTCGCTGTAGGGGAAAGTGCTGCCGACGATCAGCAGGGTGTCGCAATGCTCCATCAGCATGCTGCTGGCGCGGGTGCCGAGCAGGCCGATGGAGCCGGTCACGTACGGCAGGTCGTCGGAAACCGCCGCCTTGCCCAGGAGCGCCTTGGCCACTCCGGCGGCCAGGCGCTCGGCGACCGCTTCCAGTTGCCGGTGCGCGCCCAGGGCGCCGGCACCGGCGAGGATCGCCACGCGCCGGCCGCGATTGAGGATCGCCGCGGCGGCTTCCAGGTCGGCGTCGCGCGCGTAGGGTCGCGGCTGGACGAAGCCCACCGCCGACATCACGTGGCCGTGCTCGTGGGGCTGGCGCTTCGGGGCCGCCATCTGTTGCACGTCGTTGGGCACGATCACCGTCGCCACCTGCCGCTCGCCGACCGCCACGCGCAGGGCTCGGTCCAGCACATGGAGCAGTTGTGCCGGGCTGACCACGGTCTCGACATAGGCGGAAACGTCCTTGAACAAGCTCTGCAGATCGACTTCCTGCTGGTAGTCGCTGCCCAACGCGGTAGCCGCCTGCTGGCCGACGATGGCCAGCACCGGCTGATGATCCATGCGCGCGTCGTAGAGCCCGTTCAGCAGGTGGATCGCGCCCGGCCCCGAGGTGGCGAGGCACACCCCGACCTCTCCGGTGAACTTGGCGTGGGCGCCGGCCATGAAGGCCGCCATCTCCTCGTGGCGCACGCGGATATAGTCGAATGCCTCGGCGCGCCGGCCCATGGCGCCCATGATCCCGTTGATGCCATCGCCGGGGTAGCCGAAGACGCGCTTCACCCCCCACTGGCTCAAGCGTTCGAGCAATTGATCGGCAACCGTGCTGGACATTCTCGCCTCCTGGTCGTGTCTGGGGTCGTACCAGTGAGGACTGGCACCGCGGGCGAGGGTTCAAGGCAATCGAGCGGCGGTGCCGACGGCGAAATCGACTGAACTGTCGGCATCGTCGACCGGCCCAAGGAACAGGGCCCGCATGGGCGCAATCGCCAGGAGGTGCCGCCATGACCCGCGCCATCAACGATCCCGGAAACGAAGACCCCGGCTCCCTGCTGGAAACCGACGCCGACGCCCTGCTCGGCGGTGCCGCCGTCCAGGCGCCGGAAGAGCGCTGCCGGCTCGCGTCCCAGGACTGCATCCGCGCGTGCGAGCGCTACCTGGCGCTCTGCACCGAGTCCAGCAGGGAACAACGCCAGCACGCCGGCGACTGCGCCGACCTCTGCCGCCTCGCCGCCCTGCTGCTGGAGCGCCGCAGCCCATGGGCGCCGGCCGCCTGCGAGCTGGCGGCGCGCTATGCCCTGGCATGCGCCGAGCGTTGCGATGGCGACGAGCCGCTGGAGCGCGAATGTGCGGGTGCCTGCCGGCGCTTCGTCGAGGCCTGTCGGCCGTTGTTGCCGGCCTGAGGCTGGCCACTTTCTGCCCTCGTGCTGTTGAGTCTGAATGTGCTGGGCAAGCTGATTTCCTTGCCTGCCCCGGCTTCTCGTTTCGCCTTCCCAGGCGAGTCCCTTTTGCAAGCGTCTGTACGGACCGGAGACATAGCTGACAGGTGTGCGGGGTTGCCGGGGAAAGACCACGAGAGACGCCATGAGCCTGAGAGAGGAGTTCATTTCGAAGTCCTGATCCGTAGGGCGAATAACGCCACGGGCGTTATCCGCCGATGTCGCGGATAAGCGGCGGATAACCGCGAGCGGTTA
>NZ_KV819838.1:0-5342 GCF_001815235.1 Pseudomonas sp. HMSC065H01
TCGAAACGAAGCTTCATCGAGGTGCTTGACAGCGAATTTGAACGCTGTAGAATGCGCCTCCCGCTGATCGGAGGATGGTTTGAAGGTCGGCGCAAGCGGTTGAGTAGAAAAGAAAATTTTCGAAAATAACGCTTGACGGAACGAGAGGTTGCTGTAGAATGCGCGGCCTCGGTTGAGACGAAAGCCTTGACCAACTGCTCTTTAACAAGTCGAATCAAGCAATTCGTGTGGGTGCTTGTGATGTAAGACTGGTGATCGCAAGATTATCAGCAACGCAAGTAACACTCGTGAATTCGAGAGTTTTATCTCTTTTTAAGAGAATGCGATTGCTGAGCCAAGTTTAGGGTTTTCTCAAAACCCAAGCAGTATTGAACTGAAGAGTTTGATCATGGCTCAGATTGAACGCTGGCGGCAGGCCTAACACATGCAAGTCGAGCGGATGAAGGGAGCTTGCTCCTGGATTCAGCGGCGGACGGGTGAGTAATGCCTAGGAATCTGCCTGGTAGTGGGGGATAACGTCCGGAAACGGGCGCTAATACCGCATACGTCCTGAGGGAGAAAGTGGGGGATCTTCGGACCTCACGCTATCAGATGAGCCTAGGTCGGATTAGCTAGTTGGTGGGGTAAAGGCCTACCAAGGCGACGATCCGTAACTGGTCTGAGAGGATGATCAGTCACACTGGAACTGAGACACGGTCCAGACTCCTACGGGAGGCAGCAGTGGGGAATATTGGACAATGGGCGAAAGCCTGATCCAGCCATGCCGCGTGTGTGAAGAAGGTCTTCGGATTGTAAAGCACTTTAAGTTGGGAGGAAGGGCAGTAAGTTAATACCTTGCTGTTTTGACGTTACCAACAGAATAAGCACCGGCTAACTTCGTGCCAGCAGCCGCGGTAATACGAAGGGTGCAAGCGTTAATCGGAATTACTGGGCGTAAAGCGCGCGTAGGTGGTTCAGCAAGTTGGATGTGAAATCCCCGGGCTCAACCTGGGAACTGCATCCAAAACTACTGAGCTAGAGTACGGTAGAGGGTGGTGGAATTTCCTGTGTAGCGGTGAAATGCGTAGATATAGGAAGGAACACCAGTGGCGAAGGCGACCACCTGGACTGATACTGACACTGAGGTGCGAAAGCGTGGGGAGCAAACAGGATTAGATACCCTGGTAGTCCACGCCGTAAACGATGTCGACTAGCCGTTGGGATCCTTGAGATCTTAGTGGCGCAGCTAACGCGATAAGTCGACCGCCTGGGGAGTACGGCCGCAAGGTTAAAACTCAAATGAATTGACGGGGGCCCGCACAAGCGGTGGAGCATGTGGTTTAATTCGAAGCAACGCGAAGAACCTTACCTGGCCTTGACATGCTGAGAACTTTCCAGAGATGGATTGGTGCCTTCGGGAACTCAGACACAGGTGCTGCATGGCTGTCGTCAGCTCGTGTCGTGAGATGTTGGGTTAAGTCCCGTAACGAGCGCAACCCTTGTCCTTAGTTACCAGCACCTCGGGTGGGCACTCTAAGGAGACTGCCGGTGACAAACCGGAGGAAGGTGGGGATGACGTCAAGTCATCATGGCCCTTACGGCCAGGGCTACACACGTGCTACAATGGTCGGTACAAAGGGTTGCCAAGCCGCGAGGTGGAGCTAATCCCATAAAACCGATCGTAGTCCGGATCGCAGTCTGCAACTCGACTGCGTGAAGTCGGAATCGCTAGTAATCGTGAATCAGAATGTCACGGTGAATACGTTCCCGGGCCTTGTACACACCGCCCGTCACACCATGGGAGTGGGTTGCTCCAGAAGTAGCTAGTCTAACCGCAAGGGGGACGGTTACCACGGAGTGATTCATGACTGGGGTGAAGTCGTAACAAGGTAGCCGTAGGGGAACCTGCGGCTGGATCACCTCCTTAATCGAAGATCCCGGCTTCTTCATAAGCTCCCACACGAATTGCTTGATTCACTGGTTAGACGATTGGGTCTGTAGCTCAGTTGGTTAGAGCGCACCCCTGATAAGGGTGAGGTCGGCAGTTCGAATCTGCCCAGACCCACCAATTGTTGGTGTGCTGCGTGATCCGATACGGGGCCATAGCTCAGCTGGGAGAGCGCCTGCTTTGCACGCAGGAGGTCAGGAGTTCGATCCTCCTTGGCTCCACCATCCAAACAATCGTCGAAAGCTCAGAAATGAATGTTCGTGAATGAACATTGATTTCTGGTCTTTGAACCAGAACTGTTCTTTAAAAATTCGGGTATGTGATAGAAGTAAGACTGAATGATCTCTTTCACTGGTGATCATTCAAGTCAAGGTAAAATTTGCGAGTTCAAGCGCGAATTTTCGGCGAATGTCGTCTTCACAGTATAACCAGATTGCTTGGGGTTATATGGTCAAGTGAAGAAGCGCATACGGTGGATGCCTTGGCAGTCAGAGGCGATGAAAGACGTGGTAGCCTGCGAAAAGCTTCGGGGAGTCGGCAAACAGACTTTGATCCGGAGATCTCTGAATGGGGGAACCCACCTAGGATAACCTAGGTATCTTGTACTGAATCCATAGGTGCAAGAGGCGAACCAGGGGAACTGAAACATCTAAGTACCCTGAGGAAAAGAAATCAACCGAGATTCCCTTAGTAGTGGCGAGCGAACGGGGATTAGCCCTTAAGCTTCATTGATTTTAGCGGAACGCTCTGGAAAGTGCGGCCATAGTGGGTGATAGCCCCGTACGCGAAAGGATCTTTGAAGTGAAATCGAGTAGGACGGAGCACGAGAAACTTTGTCTGAACATGGGGGGACCATCCTCCAAGGCTAAATACTACTGACTGACCGATAGTGAACCAGTACCGTGAGGGAAAGGCGAAAAGAACCCCGGAGAGGGGAGTGAAATAGAACCTGAAACCGTATGCGTACAAGCAGTGGGAGCCTACTTGTTAGGTGACTGCGTACCTTTTGTATAATGGGTCAGCGACTTATATTCAGTGGCAAGCTTAACCGTATAGGGTAGGCGTAGCGAAAGCGAGTCTTAATAGGGCGTTTAGTCGCTGGGTATAGACCCGAAACCGGGCGATCTATCCATGAGCAGGTTGAAGGTTAGGTAACACTGACTGGAGGACCGAACCCACTCCCGTTGAAAAGGTAGGGGATGACTTGTGGATCGGAGTGAAAGGCTAATCAAGCTCGGAGATAGCTGGTTCTCCTCGAAAGCTATTTAGGTAGCGCCTCATGTATCACTCTGGGGGGTAGAGCACTGTTTCGGCTAGGGGGTCATCCCGACTTACCAAACCGATGCAAACTCCGAATACCCAGAAGTGCCGAGCATGGGAGACACACGGCGGGTGCTAACGTCCGTCGTGAAAAGGGAAACAACCCAGACCGCCAGCTAAGGTCCCAAAGTTGTGGTTAAGTGGTAAACGATGTGGGAAGGCTTAGACAGCTAGGAGGTTGGCTTAGAAGCAGCCATCCTTTAAAGAAAGCGTAATAGCTCACTAGTCGAGTCGGCCTGCGCGGAAGATGTAACGGGGCTCAAACCACACACCGAAGCTGCGGGTGTCACGTAAGTGACGCGGTAGAGGAGCGTTCTGTAAGCCTGTGAAGGTGAGTTGAGAAGCTTGCTGGAGGTATCAGAAGTGCGAATGCTGACATGAGTAACGACAATGGGTGTGAAAAACACCCACGCCGAAAGACCAAGGGTTCCTGCGCAACGTTAATCGACGCAGGGTTAGTCGGTTCCTAAGGCGAGGCTGAAAAGCGTAGTCGATGGGAAACAGGTTAATATTCCTGTACTTCTGGTTACTGCGATGGAGGGACGGAGAAGGCTAGGCCAGCTTGGCGTTGGTTGTCCAAGTTTAAGGTGGTAGGCTGAAATCTTAGGTAAATCCGGGGTTTCAAGGCCGAGAGCTGATGACGAGTCGTCTTTTAGATGACGAAGTGGTTGATGCCATGCTTCCAAGAAAAGCTTCTAAGCTTCAGGTAACCAGGAACCGTACCCCAAACCGACACAGGTGGTCGGGTAGAGAATACCAAGGCGCTTGAGAGAACTCGGGTGAAGGAACTAGGCAAAATGGCACCGTAACTTCGGGAGAAGGTGCGCCGGCTAGGGTGAAGGATTTACTCCGTAAGCTCTGGCTGGTCGAAGATACCAGGCCGCTGCGACTGTTTATTAAAAACACAGCACTCTGCAAACACGAAAGTGGACGTATAGGGTGTGACGCCTGCCCGGTGCCGGAAGGTTAATTGATGGGGTTAGCGCAAGCGAAGCTCTTGATCGAAGCCCCGGTAAACGGCGGCCGTAACTATAACGGTCCTAAGGTAGCGAAATTCCTTGTCGGGTAAGTTCCGACCTGCACGAATGGCGTAACGATGGCGGCGCTGTCTCCACCCGAGACTCAGTGAAATTGAAATCGCTGTGAAGATGCAGTGTATCCGCGGCTAGACGGAAAGACCCCGTGAACCTTTACTGTAGCTTTGCACTGGACTTTGAGCCTGCTTGTGTAGGATAGGTGGGAGGCTTTGAAGCGTGGACGCCAGTTCGCGTGGAGCCATCCTTGAAATACCACCCTGGCATGCTTGAGGTTCTAACTCTGGTCCGTGATCCGGATCGAGGACAGTGTATGGTGGGCAGTTTGACTGGGGCGGTCTCCTCCTAAAGAGTAACGGAGGAGTACGAAGGTGCGCTCAGACCGGTCGGAAATCGGTCGCAGAGTATAAAGGCAAAAGCGCGCTTGACTGCGAGACAGACACGTCGAGCAGGTACGAAAGTAGGTCTTAGTGATCCGGTGGTTCTGTATGGAAGGGCCATCGCTCAACGGATAAAAGGTACTCCGGGGATAACAGGCTGATACCGCCCAAGAGTTCATATCGACGGCGGTGTTTGGCACCTCGATGTCGGCTCATCACATCCTGGGGCTGAAGCCGGTCCCAAGGGTATGGCTGTTCGCCATTTAAAGTGGTACGCGAGCTGGGTTTAGAACGTCGTGAGACAGTTCGGTCCCTATCTGCCGTGGACGTTTGAGATTTGAGAGGGGCTGCTCCTAGTACGAGAGGACCGGAGTGGACGAACCTCTGGTGTTCCGGTTGTCACGCCAGTGGCATTGCCGGGTAGCTATGTTCGGAAAAGATAACCGCTGAAAGCATCTAAGCGGGAAACTTGCCTCAAGATGAGATCTCACTGGGAACTTGATTCCCCTGAAGGGCCGTCGAAGACTACGACGTTGATAGGCTGGGTGTGTAAGCGTTGTGAGGCGTTGAGCTAACCAGTACTAATTGCCCGTGAGGCTTGACCATATAACACCCAAACAATCTGACGATTGTGTGTTGTAAGGTGAAGTCGACGAACCGAAAGTTCGCATGAACCGCAAA
>NZ_KV819839.1:0-47652 GCF_001815235.1 Pseudomonas sp. HMSC065H01
GCCACCGGCGTTATCCGCCGCTGCGCCGACGTTTCATCGCGGTAAACGGTCATCCGTCCCAGCCGAACCCCCATCGATTCGAACACTCGAGAAAAGGAAGCACCCATGAGCGAACCCATCGATATCCTCATTGCCGGCGCCGGCATCGGCGGCCTCAGTTGCGCCCTGGCCCTGCACCAGGCCGGCATCGGCAAGGTCACGCTGCTGGAAAGCAGCAGCGAGATACGCCCCCTTGGCGTCGGCATCAATATCCAGCCGGCGGCGGTCGAGGCCCTTGCCGAACTGGGCCTCGGCCCGGCGCTGGCGGCCACCGCCATCCCCACCCACGAGCTGCGCTACATCGACCAGAGCGGCGCCACGGTATGGTCCGAGCCGCGCGGCGTGGAGGCCGGCAACGCCTATCCGCAGTACTCGATCCATCGCGGCGAACTGCAGATGATCCTGCTCGCCGCGGTGCGCGAGCGCCTCGGCCAACAGGCGGTACGCACCGGTCTCGGCGTGGAGCGCATCGAAGAGCGCGACGGCCGCGTACTGATCGGCGCCCGCGACGGACACAGCAAGCCCCTGGCGCTCGGTGCCGATGTGCTGGTCGGCGCCGACGGCATCCACTCGGCGGTCCGCGCGCACCTGCATCCCGACCAGGGGCCGCTGTCCCACGGTGGGATCACCATGTGGCGCGGCGTCACCGAGTTCGACCGCTTCCTCGACGGCAAGACCATGATCGTCGCCAACGACGAGCACTGGTCGCGCCTGGTCGCCTATCCGATCTCGGCGCGTCACGCGGCCGAAGGCAAGTCGCTGGTGAACTGGGTGTGCATGGTGCCGAGCGCCGCCGTCGGCCAGCTCGACAACGAGGCCGACTGGAACCGCGACGGGCGCCTGGAGGACGTGCTGCCGTTCTTCGCCGACTGGGACCTGGGCTGGTTCGACATCCGCGACCTGCTGACCCGCAACCAGTTGATCCTGCAGTACCCGATGGTAGACCGCGATCCGCTGCCGCACTGGGGCCGGGGACGCATCACCCTGCTCGGCGACGCCGCCCACCTGATGTATCCGATGGGCGCCAACGGCGCTTCGCAAGCAATCCTCGACGGCATCGAGTTGGCCGCCGCGCTGGCGCGCAACGCCGACGTGGCCGCAGCCCTGCGCGAATACGAAGAAGCGCGGCGGCCGACCGCCAACAAGATCATCCTGGCCAACCGAGAACGGGAAAAAGAGGAATGGGCCGCCGCTTCGCGACCGAAGACCGAGAAGAGCGCGGCGCTGGAAGCGATCACCGGCAGCTACCGCAACCAGGTGGAACGGCCACGCTAGCAACACCGGGCAGGCCACCGCGCCTGCCCTCTCCCGCCCCTCCCGTCCGCGGGAGAGGAGGCATCCGTGCGGGTGCCGGGCGCTGCGCGCCTATCGGCAGCGCCTCAGGCCTCTTCCGCCCGCCCCTTCCACTCCCCGCGCCCCTCGCCGGCCTGCAGGCGCAGGGCGAGCAACAGGGCCAGCACCGCCAGGGCGCTGCCGGTGAGGAAGCCGCCGGCATAGCCGATCTGCGCGGTGAGGCTGACCAGGAACGAAGACGCCAGCATCTCGCCGAGGTCTCGGGTGCTCTGCACCGCGGTGACATCGGTGCCGGCCTGGCCGCCCTGGCCGGCGAAGCGCATCGCCGCGGTGAGGATCGCCACCGAGGTGATGCCGGTAGCCAGCGAGCCGATCAGCACGCAGGTCCACGCCAATCCTTCGCTCAGTGCCAACCAGCGACCGGCCTGCAGATACCAGAGCAGCGCCGAACAACCGGCGAGCACCACGCCAAGGGCGAAACCGCGCCACAGCCCGATCCGCCTGACCAGCCAGGCGCCGCCGCCGCAGCCGAGGAATACCGTGACCAGGCCACCGCTCATGCCCAGCCGGCCGATGTCCTGCAAGGCCCAGCCGGCATCGCTGAGGTACAGTTTGGACAGGCCGAAGCCGGATACCGCGGTCATCGCCGACAGCAGTGCCAGCGCCAGCAGCGAAGGCGCCAGCGGCCGACGCAGGAAGCGCAGCAGGCTGGCCTTGGCGGCCGGTGCCGGGGGGAGTTCGTGGGGGTCGCCGCGCCCCAGGGCGAGCACGCAGCACAGGCTTGCCAGCGGCACGCAGGCCATGACCAGGAACGCCGCGCGCTGGCCGAAATGCCCGGCGAGGATCAGGCTGCCGGCACCGCCGCCGAAGAAGCCGATCATCACCCCGGCGATCTGTACCGCGTTGACCTTGGCCAGCAGCTCGCCGCTGAAGTGCTCCGCCGCCATGCCGTCGGTGGCGATGTCCTGGGTCGCGCTGGCCAGCGAAGCCAGCGCCAGCAGGCCGACCGCCCAACCGGCACTGGCCACGCCGAGGCCGAGCGTCGCCAGGCCGAGCAGGCAGGCGAGGACGATGCATTGCATCGGCAGGATCCAGCTACGCCGCCGGCCGAGACGGCGCGACCAATGGTTGTCGACCCAGGGCGCCCAGAGGAACTTGACCACCCAGGGCAGCCCCACCAGGGGCAGGAAGGCCAGCGCCTGCAATGGCGCGCCATCCTGGCGCAGGAGGGTGGGCAGGGCGTCCATGGCCAGGCCGATGGGAATGCCCTGGGACAGGTAGAGCAACGCCAGGGTGATGACCAGGCGGCGGTGGCGATACAGCTCAAGCATGGTGGTCTCCGGTGACACGGGGGTGGGCGGGTGGCGCGGCGGCGCGCGCCTGCATCCAGGCGTGCCGGATGAGCAGCGCGCCGCAGAGGATCAGGGTGAGGTCGGGGCCCAGGGCCGGCAGCCGGCCGCGCATGAGCCAGGGCGCCAGGTGCGCGACGGCGGCCGCCAGGCAGGCCAGCCCGGCGACGCCGAGCAACCCGCGCGCCAGCGGCCAGTCGCCCGGCAGCAGCAACGCCGCCAGGCCAGCGGCGGCCCACAGGACAAGGAACAGCCGCCCCGGCCAGGGTCCGGCGAGTAGCTCCGAGGGCGCGAGTTGCAGCCCCAGCAGGAGCAACGCGGCCGCCGCCACCAGGCCGGCACAGAAACCCTGGCTCAGGCGCTGCAAGAGCCGTACGCGGGCGTCCGGCGCCGAGGCGCGTCGTTGCAGCCACAGGTACAGGCCGCTGGCGCAGAGCAGGCAGGCGCCGAGGCCCATCGCCAGGTGCAGGCCGCGCAACGCGGCGGACCAGCCCGGCCCGAGCCACTGGTACTGGGCGAAATGCAACGGCTGCACGGCGATGAAGGCGCGCAGCCAGAACCCGCGCTGCGCCGAGCTGCGCTCGTCGAGCAGGGCGCCGTCGGCCAGCCGATAGCGGTGCCGCTCGAAGTTCGCGGTGCTCGGCAGGCCACGCCGGATACCGGCGATCTCCACGCTGCCGGCGACATCCCCGGCATGACTGAGGCTCAAACGCTGGGCGACGAAGCCGGGCGCCCGCACGGCATCGCCGGCAAGCAGGCGGTCGAGATCGATGCGGGACGCCAATGGCCGCCCCTCGGCGGCGGGCGGCGGCGGTCCCATCAACTCGACGAACACCCGGTTCGGTTCCTGCGGGTAGGCCACCGGCGCCAGCAGCAGGGTCCCGAGAGCGCCCAGCCCGCTGAGCGCGCCGGTGAAACCGAACAACAGCAGCCAGGGCAGTCCCCAGATGCCGATCAGGCCATGCAGGTCGAACAGCGCCAGGCGCAGCCCGCGATCCCGCCGCCAACGCCGCAGGTCGCGCCAGCGGCGGCTGTGCAGCAGCACGCCGGCCAGGCACAGCAGCAACAGCGATACGCCGAACAGGCTGACCAGCACCCGCCCGGGGAAGCCGACGAACAGGCTCTTGTGCAGGTTCAGCAGGAGGTCCAGCGCCGGCATCGGTGGCAGCACCCGGCCGCTGGCCGGGTCGAGGTCCAGCCGGCAGTCCAGGCGCGCATCGCAGACGCTGAAGGCGGCATGGCCGGGAGCGGGCAGCAGCAGGGTCGCATCGCGGATGTCGACGCCTTCCTCGCCCGCCCGTTCGAGCAGGCGCTCCAGCGCAAGGGCTTCTCCTCCCGCCTGCGCCGGGGCCCGCAGCCACTCGCGCAGGTCGTCGTGGCCAAGACTCCAGGCGCCACTGAACAGCACCACGAACAGCAACACGCCGAACAGCGCGCCGGCGCCACCGTGCAGCGAGAGCAGGAGAGGACGCGCCGCCACTTCAACCGCGCCCCGCCAGCAGCCACAACGCCAGGCCCAGTACCAGCAGGCTACCGCCCAGGCGCCAGGCGAAGTTGCCCGGACCACGCGCCAGCAACCCGCCGACAAGCAGCAACAAGCCCACCCCGAGCGCGCCGAAGAGCCCGGCGTAGAGACGCTCGAGCGGGTCGTCCAGGGGCAGCCCGCGAGTCAACAGATAGCCGCTGGCGGTCGCCGCCGCCAGGCTGCCGGCGAGCGCCAGCGGAACCCGCCAGGCCCAGCCGAAGCCCGACTGGCGCGGCATCAGAACGCGCCCCGCAGGCTGACGTTGAAGCTGCGCGGTTCGCCGTAGCGGTTGTTCCAGTTGGGGTTGGACAGGCTCTGGTAGTAGGTCCGGTCGAACAGGTTGTTGACGTTGACCGCCGCCGTCCAGTGCTCGTCGATCTTGTAGCCCAGGCGCATGTTGACCAGTGCGTAGCCGCCCTGGCGCATGCTCACGCCGCGGTAGTCGACGCTGTAGTCGCTCTGCGCCTGGAGTCCGCCGCCGACGCTCCAGCGCCGATCCTGCCAGGGCAGGTCGTAGTTGCTCCACAGGCGCAGCAGGTGCCTCGGGGTGAAGGTGGAGTAGCGCGTCCCCGAGTCGTTCTGGCTGTCCTTGAGGTACTCGGTGCTGGTGTAGGTGTAGCCGGCCGAGAGACTCCAGTAGGGCGTCAGGTAGCCGGTGCCTTCCAGCTCGAAGCCCTGGCTGCGCACCTTGCCGCCGCTGATGTAGAACGGATTGTTGGGCGGCCCCGGATGGTCCGGGTCTTCCTGCGGGTTGTTCTCCAGGTCGATGCGGAACGCCGCCAGCGACAGGTTCAGGCGGCCGTCGGCCAGTTCGCCCTTGATCCCGGTTTCGTAGGTCTTGCCTTCCACCGGGCTCAACGGCTCGCTGTTCCAGGTCTGGCGATCCGCCTGCGGCTGGTAGACCTCGGCGTAGCTGACATACCACGACCAGTCCCTGGCGAAGTCCCAGATCAGCCCGCCGTAGGGCGTGAACTGGCGACCGGGCTTGAAGCGGGTGGCCGGGGTGTCCTGGTCCCACCAGCTTTCGCGGCCGCCGACCACCAGGGTCAGCGGCTCGGCGAGCTTGATCCGACCCAGGGCATAGAGGCCTTTCTGGGTGGTGGTGGTGGTGCCCGGCGAAGTGTACTGGCCGATCTGCGGGCGCGGCACGCCGTGCGGGTCCCAGCGGTAGACATTGACCGGGGTGTTCGGCAGGTTGAGGAAGCGTGCGGTGTCCTGGCGGGTCTCGCCCTGGGCGTAGGTGACCCCACCGAGCAGTTCGTGGGTCAGGCCGAACAGTCGCACCGGCCCATTGAGGTTGGCGTCGAGGCTGCGCTGGATGCTCTTGAACTTGTAGGCGGCGCCCGTCAGCTGGCCACCGTCGCCGGTCTGCGGGTCGATGGCGCCGAAGGAGCCGGCGTAACGCAGGCGCGAATCGGCTTCCTGGTATTCGGCGCTGACCTTGCCTTTCCAGCCGCCGCCCAGTTGCTGTTCGAGGGAGCCGAAGGCGCGGTAGGTGTCCCACTTGAAGCGGTCCCAGTCGACATCGAGGTAGGTGTCGCGGGACAGCCCGAGATTGGACCCATCCTTGGCCATCGGTACCCCGGCCATGTTGGTGATCGAGTCGATGTGCTGGTATTGCGCACCGACGGTGAGCAGGGTGTCGGGGCTCAGGTCGAACTCGGTCACCCCGTAGAGCAGGCGGGTGCCCTGGTCGGCCACGTCGTAGAAGTAGTCGCGGTCCTCGTAGGCGGCCACCGCTCGGCCGCGCACGTTGCCGCTGGCGCTCAGCGGGCCGCCGACGTCGACCTCGGCGCGGTAGCGGTCCCAGCGCCCGGCGCTGAGGGTAGTGCTGGCGGCGAATTCGCGCTGCGGCCGCTTGCGCACCAGGTTGACGGTGGCCGCCGGGTTGCCGGTGCCATGCAGCAGTCCGTTGGAGCCGCGAAGGATCTCGACCCGCTCGTAGATCGCCATGTCCTGCGGCGAACTGGCAGTATTGCCAAGCAGCGCCGGCACCCCGTCCAGCTCGAAGGAGTCGACCTTGAAGCCGCGCACGTAGTAGGCGGTGGTCAGCAGCTGGAACGGCTGCACGGTGACCCCGGTGGCCTGCTGCATGGCTTCGTCGAGGCTGAACAGATTCTGCTGTTCGAGGCGCTCATGGTCGATGACGCTGGCGGATTGCGGCAGCTCGCGCGGCTTGAGCGGCACCTTGCCCAGGGTAGTCACCCCCGGCGGCTGGGTGGCAGACGTGCTTTCTCCGCTGATCACCATGTCCGGCAGTTCCGTCTCGCCGTCCTTGCGCGCGTCGGCCACGGCCGCGGCCAGCGGACTCAGCGCCAGCAGCAGGCCCAGGCACAACGGGGTGTGCCGATTGCGGGCGATGCCCTGGCGTCCCTTGATCACCTTCGTCTCCGTTTTCATCGTTCGAACAGCCTCGGGGGATATACGATTTGATAATGCTTATCATTATGAAGAAATCGTCTCCGGGGCTTTTTCGATTGCCGGTCTTTCTCTATCGATCCACGACCGTCGCGGAACTTTCCTCGCCCGCCAGCCCGACGAAACCGGCATACCAGTCGTCCCGGACGAGCAGATCGGCGTGAAGTCCGCTGAGGCGCAGGCGCCCCTCCTCCAGCAGCAGTACCTGGTCGGCCTGACGCGCCAGCGCCGGGCGGTGGGTCACTACCAGCAGGGTGCGCCGGCCGCGCAACCCGAGCAGGCTGCGCAGCACCTGCGCCTCGCTGGCGGCGTCGAGGCTGGCGGTGGGCTCGTCGAGCAGCAGCAACGGCGCCGTCGAGAGCAGCCCGCGAGCCAGGCACAGGCGTTGCCGCTGGCCGCCGGACAGCAGCGCGCCGCCGGGACCGACGTCGCTGTCCCAGCCCTGCGGCCAGGCCTCGATCTCTTCCAGCAGGCCAACCGCCCGCGCCGCCTCGCGCAGCGCTTCGAGATCGGCGTCCGCTCGCGCCATGCGCAGGTTCCAGGCAACGCTGCCGCGGAACAGGCCGTTGTCCTGGAACACCAGGTTACGACTGGCGGCGAGGGTCGTTTCGCTCAACCGGCGGATATCCACGCCACCCAGCAGGACACGCCCGGCATCGACGTCGTAGAGCCGCCCGAGCAGCGCCAGCAGGCTGCTCTTGCCGGCCCCGGAGGGTCCGACGAGGACGTTCAGCGAACCCGGCTCCAGCCTCAGGGAAATGTCCTCGAGCAAGGCGCGGCCATCTTCCAGGCGCAATTCCACGGCCTCGGCCGCCAGGCTGGCGTCGTGCGGCCGCTCGCCCGGCTCGGGGCTGCGCAGCGGAGCCAGGGCGAAAACCCGCAGCAGGGTGTCCAGCGCCTGCCAGGCGCCGCGCAACGCCTGGTCGAGATGGGTGAGCTGGGCCAGCGGCTCGATGAAGCGCACCAGCAGCACCAGCACGGCCACCAGTCGCGCGCCGTCCAGCCATTGCCGCTCCACCGCCCAGGCGCCGCCGAGCAGGGCGAAGGCGAACGCCGCCTGCACCGCCAGGGCGAAGCCGAGGCCGCTGGGCAGGCTGCGCCGCAACAGTTCCAGGGTGCTGCGGTGGAGACTGCGCAAGGCCTCTTCCAGCCCCTGGCGGGCGACGCTTTCGCGCTGCGCCGCGCGCAGCAGTGGCTGGCGTTCGGCGAACGCCTGCAACTGCCGTGCGGCGTCGCGCTCGGCGGCCAGCCGGGCATCCTCCGCCGCCAGATTGCGCCGCCCGCTCCAGCGCAACAGCGCGGCGAGGAAGGCACCAGCAAGGAGCAGGCCGAGGGCGATGGACGGGTCGATCAGGAACAGCCCGAGGATCACCCCGAGCGGCGTCACCAATGCGGCGATCAGCGGCCCCAGCAGGTGCGCCGGAATGCCCATCGCCTGCATCACCGGACCGCGCAGCAGGCCTTCGGCCGGCGCGACCCGGCGCAGCGCCGGCGGCGCCAGGCGCGGCAAGCGCGCCACCAGGCTGCGCACCAGTCCAGCCGCCAGCGAGCCGCCGGCGGCGAAACCGCGACGCAGGGCCAGGTACTGCAACAGCGCCTGCGCCAGACTCAAGCCGAGCAACGCGGCGACCCAGCGCCAGGGCAACGCGCCTTCGGCGAACCAGGCCTCGACCAGCGGCACCAGCAATACGCCGCAAGCGGCGTCCAGCAGCGCCGCCAGGACCGCCCAGGCGCTCGCCCGGCGCAACGCGGCACGGCAGTCTTCGGGCAGCGCACGCATTCGTTCGAACAGGGTCATGCCGCCACCTCCGCGCCGTTCTGTTCACGCCACAAGCGCGCATAGGCGCCGTCCGCCGCCAACAGCGCCGCGTGCTCGCCGCGCTCGACCAGACGGCCAGCGACCAGCACCAGGATCAGGTCGGCATCGCTGACTTCGGCCAGACGATGGGCGACGATCACCCGGGTCCGGCCGCCGCCACGCTCGCGCAGGTTGCGCAGGACCTGCCGGGCGGTCTGCGGATCCAGCGCCGAGGTTGGCTCGTCGAGCAGCAACAGGCGCGCCGGCGATAGCAGCGCACGGGCCAGGGCCAGTCGTTGCAGTTCGCCGCCGGACAGTTGCAGGTCGCGTCCCGGCACGCTGTCGTAGCCACGCGGCAGGGCCATGATGCGCTCGTCGAGGCAGGCGTCACGGGCCGCCTGGCGAATCTCCTGGAGATCGGCATCGGGGCGGAACAGGGCGATGTTGTCGGCCAGGGATATCTCCAGCGCCGCCGCCTGCTGGCCGACCAGCGCGATATGCCGGTGGCGCACGGCATCGGGCATGTCCTTCAGTGCCAGGCCGCCAATCTCCAGTTCGCCGCGCTGCGCGTCCATGTAGCGCGCCAGCAGGTGCAGCAGGGTGCTCTTGCCGGAGCCCGAGGGACCGACCAGGGCCACCAGGCTGCCATCCTCCAGCTCCAGATCGATATCGGCCAGGACCTCCACGCCTTCATAGGCATGGCCCAGGCCGTGCAGCGCCACCGCGCCATCGACTGGCTCGCGGGTCGAGCGGCCCTCGGCCAGCGGCGCCTGGTCGAACACCTGCTGCAGGCGCTCGGCGGCGGCGCGCGCGCCCAGCAGCGCGTCGCCGCCGTGGCCGAGCGCCTGCACCGGGGCAGCCAGGGCCCGCAGCAGGAGCAGGAAGGCACAGGCCTGGCCGAGCACCAGCGGCACGCCGAGGGCATCCAGGGCCAGCGCGCCGAGCAGGACCCAGGCCAGCAGCCAGGGCGTCGACAACTGCACGTAGACCAGCGCGGCGAGGTGGCCGACCCGCTTCACCCAGGCGCCGAACGCTTCGCCGAAGGCCGCCGCCGACGCCTCGGCGCCCTGTTGTATGCCGGCGCCGGGGTACTGTCGGGCCAGCAGCAGGTTGTGGGCGAATTCGCCATAGTCCGCCGAGAGCCTTTCCAGCGCGGCGTTGCGCCGCAGCACCAGGTCGCGATAGCGCGCCGAGCGCAGCAGCAGGAAGCCGGCGGCGGCCAGCACCAGCGGCAGCAGGCAGAACAGCAGCAGCCAGGGGTGCAGCCAGGCCAGCCAGAGCAATGCGACGAGCGGCACCACCAACAGGTTGCTGAGATCGTTGGGAGCGTGCGCGATCAGTTGGTGCAGGGCCCGCACATCCTGCTCCACGAGGCGCGCCACGCCGTCCGGGCCCTGGCGACCGAACCAGTCCAGCGGCAGCCGTTGCAGGTGCGCCAGCAGGCGCAGGCGCAGGTCGTTGCAGAGGTCCGCGTCGACCCGGTGGGCCAGGTGCGCGGCCAGCGCCTGGCAGCCCAGCCAGGCCAGCACCGCCAGCAGCACCAGGGCCAGCAGGGCCGGCTGCGCCTGGCCGCGCGCCAGCGGCTCGGCGAGCCAGGCGAGAAGCATCCAGGGCAACAGCGAGCAGAGCCCGGCCAGGGCCTGCAACCCCATGGCCGCCGCCAGCCGCCAGCGATAGGTGCGCAGCAGGCGCCACAGCACCGGGGTCACGAGGCTTGCTCCAGCACCTGTTCCAGGCTCGCCGGCGCCAGCGACGCCGGCGGCGCCTCGGGGAAGCCAAGGCGCTCGCCGATCCGCTGCCACAGGGCGGCGACCTCCAGGCTGCGCTGGTTGCGCCGGCGCACCTCGTCGCCGTCGGCGAGCAGCGCCAGCGCCTCGGCCGCCGCCGCCGGCCACAGGCGCTGGTGCACCTGGGCCCAGCTGCAGGGTTCGGCATACCAGAGCTGGGCGCTGGGCAGCGGTTCGCCGGCTATCTCGTCGAACAGCGCGAACAGGCCGTCGTCATCCTCTGCCGGTACCGCCACCGCAGGCGTCCACAACAACGGGCCATGGGGGCTGAGCAGGCTCAGCGTGCCGCGATCGGTGGTCAGGCTGACGCGCTGCAACAAGGTCATGCGCCCGTCGTCGGCGGCCGCCAGTTCGTTGAGCACGAGCAGGCTCAACGGCACTTCCGCCAGCACCAGGGACAGCCCGCGCATCGCAGACAGGTCGTTCGAGGGCGACTCCAGCGACCAGGGGCCAACGCCCTCCAGCAACGCGGCGAGGATGTCCAGGGTGGCGAAACCGACCTGCACCCCGCAGGCCGCGTCCAGGTGGCGGATGCCGCGCCGGCGATGCAACTGGCGGCCCAGCTCGATGAAACGCGCCACCGCCGGCAACTGCGGATAGAAGGTGTTGAGCAGGCAGCGCCGGCCCAGGCGCTCGGCGCTGCGCAGCAGGTCCTGCCATTCGCGCGGCAGCAACGGATGCTCGATCAGCACGTCGATGCCACGCGCCATCAGCGCCTCGGCCAGCGCCGGGCCCTGCTCGCCGCGTGCCGCGCCGCCGACCGCGACGCAGGCCAGGCGGACATCGTCGGGCAACGCCTCGACCTCGCACCAGGTCTCCACCCCGAGGCGTTCGGCCAACGCCCGCGAACGCCGGCTGCCCTGGCCAAGGATGCCGCGCAGGACGAAGCGCGGATCGGCGGCGACGCCGGCGGCATAGAACTGGCCGAACCGGGAACCGGCGACCACCACGGAACGGACGTCGCTCATCGGCTCGCCTCCTCTGGCATGGGTTTCGACAAGGATTGCGCCAGGGCTTCGCCCAGGCAGTCGAAGTGCCCGCCGGGCACCTCGTGGATGCCGCACGCGCCAAGCGCGGCGGCCCGCCATTGGGTCTCCAGAGCCTCGGCGTAGCGCGGCACCAATGGGTTGCCGGCGTCCGGCACGAACAGCCGCAGCGCGCCGACGTAGGGCTCCGGCGCCTCGGCCTGGCTGGCACGCACCGAGTGACAGAACAGCCGGTAGAGGGTGTCGCGTTCGACGCTGACGGCGTCGGCGCTACCGCTGGCCGCCTGTAGCACGCGGCCGCGCAGGGCGACGAGATCGGCCAGGCCCGGCAGCCCCGCCAGCGCCTCGGCGACCAGGCGCTCCGGTGTCTGCGCGAGCGCCGCCTGCACCGCCTGGCCGAGACGTTCCGGCGCGGGGAAGCCGAGCGCCGCGGTATCCAGGCCGAGGGTCGCGGCGAAGCTGAACAACAGCAGGCGCTCGTCGTCCACCCGGTAGGGAATCCGGTAGCTGGAGACGATATCCAGTTGGCGCACGCGCACCCCGCGCTGGACCAGGGACTTGGCGGTCTCCAGGGCGACCAGCCCGCCGGAGCAGTAGCCGAGCAGGTCGACCTCGCGTAGCCCGGCGCGATGGAGCGCCTCGGCGTAGCGGCGGCCGAGGCAGGCGTTGAGATGCTCGGCGGGGATCGCCAGGTAGGCGTCGCTGTCATGCACGGCCAGCCCCAGCAACGGCCGCCCCTCACCCAGGGCGCGAAGCAGCGGGCGGTACGGCAGTAGCGTGCCGAGGCCTTCGTGGACCAGCACCCGCGGCACGCCCTCGCCGGGCACCAGGCGCACCAGCGGGTCGAGCGCCACCGCGCCCTCGGCGAGCGGTGCGCGCGACATGCCGGCCGGCGCCGGGGCGACGCCGCGCGCCGCGGCCAGGGCTGGCCCACGGCCCTCGTCCGGCGCGCTGCGCAGGCGTTCGGCCAGGCCGCGCGGCGTCGGCTGGCTGAGCGCCCAGCGTAGCAGGCGATCGAACGGATGCCGACGGGCGCTTTCCAGTCGTTCGCGCAAACGGGCGATCAACTGGGCGATCAACAGCGAGTCGCCGCCAGCCCCGAAGAAGTCTTGCTCGACGCCCAGCGACGGGTTGTCCAGCACCTCCCGCCAGAGTGCCAGCAGCGCATTCTCCAGTTCGTCGGCCGGTGCCTGCGCGACGCCATGCCGAAGGTCCGCCTGGGGCTGGCGGGCAAAGCCGGTCAGGGCCTTGCGGTCGATCTTGCCGTTGCCGGTGACCGGCAGGCGTTCGAGCACGCGCAACTGCGCCGGGAGCATGTAGCGCGGCACCCGCGCTTCGACGAAGGCCAGCAGCTCGGCCGGCTCCAGGCGGGCGCGGTCGGTCTTGCAGCGAGCCAGCAGGACATCGTAGCCAAGCAGGTCGAGAGCGCTGCCCGGCGGCACCACCCCACAAGCCAGGTCGCCACCCTGTGCCGCCAGCCACTCCAGCCATTGCCCGGTGTGGACGAACAGTTGGCGGCGCTCGTCGCGGAGGTCGCGCGGGTTCTCCATCATCAGGCTCTGGCTGACGCTGATCTCGTTGTGCTCGCGCGTCAGTTCCTGGATCACCAGCCAGGCGTCGGCGCTCAGCAACTCGCGCAGGCCGGCCAGCAGCGCCGGGGTGTCCAGCGCGTTGTTCAAGGCCCCGGAGCTGAGCAGGATATCCACCGAGTGCGGCGCCACGCCCTGGTCGAGAAGATCGCCGTTCATGTCGAAGCGGCCGAAGCGTACCCACGGCTGGTCGGCGAAGCGCTCGCGGGCGGCGGCGAGGAAGTAGCTGGAAACGTCGGTGAACAGGTAGTCCACCTCCGCCCCTCGCTGCACCAGCGGCGCCAACCGGGCGATCACCGCACGGCTGGCGGCGGCGGTGCCGGCGCCAAGCTCCAGCAGGCGCCAGCGCCGTTGCGGCTGGCGCTCGACGATGGCGGCGATGGCCTCGGCCATCGCCTCGTGCAGCGCCTGGGCATGCAGGCCCTGGCTGTACATGGCCTCGGCGATGCGCGCCGAGCCCTGCGGGAACATCAGCGCCGCCGGGCTGATCCGCCCGGCCAGTTGCTCGCCGAGGGATTGCGCGCTGTCACGCAGGTAGGCGACCAGCTCGGCCGGCCAGAGCGCCGCCGGCGCGCAGCCGGCGAACGCCGTCCAGGCGTCCTCCGGACTCTGCGCGGGACGCTCGGCGCAGCCCAGCCAGCCCTCGCCCTCGGCGCGCAGGTAGCCGCCCTCCTCCAGCTGGCGCAACCAGTGGCGCAGCAGGCGCTGGCGCGCCTCGGCGATACCCAGGCGCTGGTACAGGGTGGCGAAGTCCAGCGGCGTCGCACTGGCGAACAGACCGCTGCCGGCCAGCCAGGCGGCCAACGAGGCGAGGCAGGCACGGTCGAGTGCGGCCACCGCCGCGGCGATGCCCTCCTCGCTGCCCCAGTCGCGGCGCAAGGCCTGGGCCGCCCGCTGGCGCACCGCGTCGAGCGCCGTACGCGGATCCTCGCCAGCCTCCACCGGCGCATGCAGGGTGACGAAGCTGGCCAGGCTGCGCTCGTGGGTCTCGCCGAGCACCACGGTGGCCGCCAGGTTGACCTGCGGATGGGCGCACAGCGCGGCGTCCAGCTCGGCCAGTTCGATGCGGTGGCCGCGAATCTTCACCTGGTCGTCCTCGCGACCGAGGAACTCGATGCTGCCGTCGGCCAGGTAGCGGCCGAGGTCGCCGGTGCGATACAGGCGACGGCCATCGGGGTGACGGACGAAGCGTTCGGCGGTGCGCTGCGGATCGCCGGCGTAGCCGAGCGCCAGGCCAACCCCGCCGATATGGATCTCGCCGCGCACGCCCGGCGGGCAGCGCCGCCCGCGGGCATCCAGGACTTCCACGCTCTGCCCACGCAGGGCACGGCCATAAGGGATGCTGGCCAGCTCGGTGTGCTGCGGGCGGATCGGCTGCTCGATCGACCAGATCGCCGCCTCGGTGGCGCCGCCCAGGCTGAACAGCGCGCTGTCCGGCCAGCGCCGCCACCAGCGGGTCGGCAGGCTGACCGGAATCCAGTCACCGGACCAGAGCACGCAGCGCGGTCCCGGCAGGTGACGTTGCGGCTCGCTCTCCAGGTAATCGATGAGCATCTGGCCTTGGGCCGGCACCGAGTTCCACAGGGTGATGGCGTGGCGTTCCAGCAGTTCCGCCCAGTGCGATGGATCGCTGCCGCGCGCCGGGTCCGGGAGGACCACCTGGGCCCCCGCCGCGGTGGCGCCGAAGAAGTCGTAGACCGAGAGGTCGAAGCTCAGTTCGGCGAGGCCGAGGACGCGGTCGTTGGCGTCGACGCCGTAGCGCTGGTTGATGTCGAGCAGCGTGTTGCTCACCGCCGCATGGCTGAGCATCACGCCCTTGGGCGTGCCGGTGGAGCCGGAGGTGTAGATCACGTAGGCGAGGTCGTCCGCCGCCACCTCCGCCGCGGGCGGTGGCGGCCAGGCGCTGTCGGCGGCCAGCCGGTCGATGGCCACGCAGGCGCAGCCGACGTCCGGGACATCGCTTTCCAGGCAGACCAGCGCGACCACTTCGGCGCTGGCGAGGATCGCCTGGCGCCGCAGCGGAGGCTGGCGGATGTCTACCGGCACATAGGCGGCGCCGGCCTGGAGGATGCCGATCACCGCGACCAATTGCGCGGCGCTTTTCGGCAGCATCACCGCGACCCGCCGGCCACGGCCCGCGCCGTGCGCTTCCAGGACGCGGCGCAGGGCGGTGGCGTGCTGGGCGACCTGGCGGTAGCTGTAGCTGCCGGCGGCATCGTGGATCGCCGTGGCGTCGGGGGTCAGCAGGGCACGCTCGGCGAAACCGGCGGCGATGCTCCGGGCACTACCGGGCAACGCCTGCGGCGGCGCCTCGACGGGTTCCGTGGCATCGCCGTCGGTCCAGGCGCGCGGGCTCTGCGCCAGGCGCCGGAGCAGCCCGACGAAGTCGTCGAACATGGCTTCCGCCTGGCCCTCGGGGAACAACCCGAGGCGTACGTCCCAGCCGATCTCCAGGCCGCCGAACTGGTCGGTGACCTGGCAGTCCAGCCAGACCTGCGGGGTCTGGCTGATCATGTAGCGTGGCGCGCGCGGCGCCTCGCCATCGCCGAGCAGGCGCTGCACGCTGCCGATGCCACTGGTGAACACCACCGGCATCAGGTCGGCGCCGCGACCGCGCCGGCGCGCCAGTTCGCGCAGCAGGTCGACGCCGCTGAAGGTCGGGTGGTCGAGGTCGTCGAACATCTGCTCGCCGATGCGTCGGGCACGCTCGACGAAACTGTCGCCGTGGCGGCTGTCCACTGCCAGCAGGCTGAGCGCGGTGAAGTCACCGAGCACCTGCGCCAGCTGCGGATGCAGCGGCGGCCGGTTGAGTACCGTCAGGTTGAGACAGAACGCCGGTGCCTGGCTCCAGCGACCGATGGTCTCGGCGAAGGCCGCCAAGGCCACGCCGGCAGCGCTCAGGCCGTGTTCGCCGGCGCGCGCGCCGAGCGCCTGCCAGGCGGCCTCGTCGAGGCGCGCGTGGAAGTGCCGGAAGCGCGTGGACCGGGTGTCCGGCTGCACCCGCAGCGGCAGGTCGGGACGCCCCGGTAGCGCGTCGAGACGCGCCAGCCACCAGTCGCGGTCGCGCTGCCAGGCTGGCGACTGGCGTCGGCGCTGCTCGACGCCGACATAGTCGCGGAAGGTCGCCTCCAGCGGTTCCGCCGTCCATTGCGGATCGAGATAGCGGCGGCGCCATTCGCCAAGCAGCAATTGCAGGCTGGCGTAGTCGACCAGGGTGAAATCCACCGAGCAGTGCAGTACGCAGGCATCCCGGCCGATACTCAGCTCGGGGCGCAGGACCGGCCACTGGTCGAGCGCCGCGCAGGCGTGGTCGAGGCGTTCGCGGACCCGCTCCAGGTGCGCCTGGAAAGCGGCCTCGTCGAGCCCCGCGCAGGCATGCACGGTCAGCCGCTGCCAGGGCACCTCGGGCAGCACGCGCTGCCAGGCGTTGTCCTCGATCACCGCGCGCAGCATCGGGTGGCGCTCGACCATGGCGTTCCAGGCCGCCTCCAGGCGCGCCGGATCGGTGTCGACCGGCCAGTCGTACTCGGCGTACAGCTGGCAGGCGTTACCGCCGTAGTCGAAGGCCGCCTGGCGGCCCAGCACGTAGGCGGCCTGCACCGGGGTCAATGGGAAGCGCTGGTGGGCCAGGTCGGGTTCGGCGCGCCAGCCAGGGCCGCCTTCCAGGTGTTCCAGCAGGGCCTCGCGCTCGGCCCGCAGGCGCTCGGCGAGGCCGGCGTCGAGGGCGCCCTGGGGGGCGCGATAGCGCAGGCGGCCCGCCTCGCTCCAGAGTTCGATGCGCCGGCTGCGGCAGGTTTCCAGCAGTTCGCCGAGGCTCATAGCACGCCCTCTTCCAGTTGGGTTTCCTCGATTTCGACGGTCTGCGCCTGCAAGTGGCGGGCAAGACCGGCCAGGGTCGGCTGGCGATAGAAGTCGGCCATGCCCAGGCGTACGCCGAAACGCTCACGTATGCCGGCCAGCAGGCGGGTCGCCAGCAGGCTGTCGCCGCCGAGGCTGAAGAAGCTCGCCTCGCGACGACGCACCGGGCGTTTGAGAACCGCTTCCCAGCACTCGGCCAGCGCTTGCTCATGGGCTTCCAGCGGCTCCTCCGCCGAGGGCTCGTGACGACACTCGCCGAGTGCGCGGGTCATGCTCTCGGCCAGGCGGCGACGATCGACCTTGCCATTGCCGTTCAACGGCAGGCTTGGCAGGCACCACAGGCGTTCGGGCCGCATCGCCTGGGGCAGGCGTTGCTCCAGGCCGGCCTGGAGCGCGGCGGCGTCGAGCCCGAGTCCCGGCGCCAGCGCCTCGACCAGGGCGAGCCGTTCGCTGCGCCACAGGCAACGCGGCGCCAGTCCCGCAGCGGCGAGATCGGCCAACAGGCTCGGCAACTCCGCCAGGCGCAGCGGCCGGTCGTCGAGCAAGGCCGCACCGAGCAGCGCCAGTGGCGACTCGCATAGCAGGTCCACCAGCAACAGGCGGCCCTGCGGGCGCAGCAGCGCCGCCGCCAGCGCCAGGCCTTCGCGGCTGGCCTCGTAGGCGTGCAGCGCGGCGAAGCTGATCACCCGGTCGTAGCGACCGAGGTGCTCGGCAGGTAGCAGGCCGTCGTCCAGCGCCTGCACCACGATCCGTTCCGGCAAGCGGGTGGCGGCGGCGTCGAGGAGGACGCGGCTGCGTTCGAAGAGGGTCAGTTCCAGCCCCGGGCGCAACAGCGAGGCCATGCCCTGGTCGAGCCAGAGCCCGGCGCGGGTATCCAGCACCGCCACCCGCAGGCGTTCGCCGGCAGCCGGCGTCGGCAGCGCTTCGAGCAGGCGCGCCAGGGCCTCGCGGCCGTCCGGCAGGCGCGCGGCCACCGCCTGCGGCGCCAGCCAGGGATCGAGGAGCAGCGCGGCCGGCGCCTGTTCGCCGGCGAGCAGGCCGCGCAGAGCGTTGCCCATCGCGGTCAGCCCCGCGGCCTGCCAGCCGAGCCGGCGCAACGCCTCGTCGAGCGACGGCAGCGCGCTGGCGGCGGAGTCCGCTAGCCAGTCCAGCCAGCGCCGGCGCAAACCGTCGTCTAGCTCCAGCGGCGCCTCCAGCAGCGCGCCGAGGATTTCCCGGGTGAGTACCGCCTCGGCCTCTGCCAGGCCGGCGAAGGGCTGTGCGGCCGGTAGTTCCATGGAGCCTTCGGCCCGTGGCGCCAGGCGCGGTACCAGCACCGCGCCGAGGCTCGCCACGCCACCGCCGAGCACCGCCGCGCAGGCGCTCTCCACGCCAGCCTGGGCGCACAGCGCGGCCTCCACCTCGCCCAACTCGATGCGCTGGCCGCGCACTTTCACCTGCTGGTCGACCCGACCGAGGAATTCCAGGGTACCGTCGCCCCAGTAGCGACCGCGATCGCCGGTGCGATACCAGCGGCCCTGGGCATCGTGGACGAAGCGCCGGGCGCTGAGTTCGGGATCGTTGCGATAGCCGCGGGCCAGGCTGGCGCCGCCGATCCACAGCTCGCCGACCACCAGGTCCGGCACGTCGCGCCCGTGGGTGTCGACCACCCGGTAGGCCTGTCCCGGCAATGGCCGGCCGTAGGGAATCGAACGCCAGTGCGGCGGCACCGTATCGACGCTCTGCAGGTTCGACCAGATGCCCGCTTCGGTAGCGCCACCCAGCACATGCAGGCGGCAGCCTTCGGCACAACGTGGGCGCAGGCGGCCGGGCAGGTCCAGGGCCACCCAGTCGCCGGACAGCAGCACCGCCCGCAGACTGCGATAGTCGGCCTGGCTCGCCGGCAGGCTGAGGGCCATCTCCAGCAAGGCCGGCGCCGAGTTCCACAGGCTCACCGCATGCCGCTGGATAGCCTCCGCCCAGGCAGCGGCATCGCGCGCCTGTTCCTGGGCCGGCAGGACCAGGCTGGCACCGGCGCCGAGGCCGCCGAACAGGTCGAAGACCGACAGATCGAAGTCCAGCGCGGAGACCGCCAGCAAGCGATCCGATGCGTTCACCCGCAGCAGGTCGAGCAGCGCGTCGATGGTATTGATCGCCGCCGCGTGGCTGACCTCGACGCCCTTGGGCACCCCGGTGGAGCCCGAGGTGTAGATCACATAGGCACTCGCCTGCGGCGCCAGCGGCACGGGGGCGGCCAGCGCCGGGCCGCGCAGCAGGCGCTGGACATCCAGGCGCGGCGGCAAGGCCTGCGGATCGTCCTCCTCGGTGATCGCCAGGCATACCCCGGCGGCCTCTTCGATCAGGCGCCGCCGTGCGGGCGGCTGGTCGATGTCCAGCGGCACGTAGCAGGCGCCTGCGGCGAGCACGCCGAATACCGCCGCGACCTGCTGCGGTCCGCGCGGCAGGCTGACCTCGACCGCGTCGCCAGGGCGCACCCCGGCTTCGCGCAGGCCGCCGGCGATGCGCAGCGCACGCTCGGCCAGTTCGCCGCGGGTGACACGTTGGTCGCGATAGAGCAGCGCGTCGGCATCCGGCGCCTCGGCGGCGCGAAGGAAGAAGTCGCGATGCAGGGTGCGCGCCGTGGCGCATGCCGGCTGGCCGTTGAGCAGGGCCCGGCGCGCCTGCTGCGCCCAGGGCAACGGCAGATCGGCGGGCTGCTCCCAGGCGCTGTCGCAGAGACGCTGGAGCAGCCCCACGTAGGCTTCGAACATGGTTTCCGGCAGGCCTTCGGGGAACAGGCCGACGACGCTGTCCCAGGCCAGCAGGATACCGTCGCCCACCCGGTAGAGCTGGTGGTCGAGCCAGACCTGCGGGGTCTGCGAGAGCATGTCGTGGAGATCGCCGAAAGCGTCGCGGAAGGCCGCCGGGACGAAGCCCTCCTCGCCCAGGTTGCTGGCGAACACCACCGGCGCCGAGCGTGGCTGGCCCTGCCGGCGCGCCTCGCGGAGCACCTCCAGGGCGGGGAATGCGGCGTGGTCGATGGCTCCGTGGAGGTTGCGCTGGAAGCTCTTCACCGCCTCGGCGAAGGACACCCCGGCCTGCATCCGGCACTCCAGCAGCAACAGGGTGGTGAAGTCGGCGATCACCTCGCCGATACGCGGGTCGTCGGCATGCCGATCGAACAACGGCACGTTGAGGAGAAATTCCGCGCTTTCGCTCCAGCGCGCCAGGACCAGCGCGAAGGCGCAGCCGAACACGCTGGACAAGGTCACGCCATGCTGCGCGGCAAGACGCTCCAGGCGCCGGCTCTCGCCGGCGGAAAGCTGGAATGCCAGGCGCCGGGTGCGCGGCTGGCGGATGCTTTCCGGCGCGCAGGCCAACGGCAGGGCCGGCGCGTCCGGCAAGCGCGGCAGGCGTTCCAGCCAGTAGTCGCGGGCCCGCGCCGCGGCCTCGGCGCGTTGCGCCGCACGGTGCGCCAGGTAGTCGGCGAAATGCAGCGCCGGCGGCTCCGCCAGGCGCTCCGGCGCCAGGTAGGCAACGCCCAGTTCGGCCAGCAGCAGGCGCAGGCTTTCGACATCGGCGGCAAGCAGGTCGAGACTCAGCCAGAGGCGATCCTCGCCGCCCGGCATGCGCACCAGCCCGAGCAGGAACACCTGGCCGCGCTCCACCGCCAGGCATTCATGGGCGCGCCAGTCGCGCAGCGCCTGCCAGTCGCGCTCGGCCTCGTCCACCTGCAAGGTGCGCCAGTCCTGCAGGTCGAAGCAGGACAGCGGCGGCGTCGGAAGGATCTGCTGGCGACCGTCGAGGAAGCGCGCCCGCAACATCGGGTGGCGTTGACGCACGCACTCCGCCGCCGCGGCCAGGCGCTGCGGGTCGACATCCCGCGCGCGGAATTCCAGGAAGGCATGGCAGCTGACGTTGCCCAGCACCTCGCCGGCGCCACGTCCCAGCCAGTAGGCCTGCTGCACGGAAGACAGCTCGAACGGCTGATCGCGATCCTGCGCCGTCGGCAGCGCGACCGTTGCCGGGGCGGACAGCCGGTCCGCGCAGGCCAGCAGGTCGAGCCAGGCCCCCAGGCAGGGGCGCTGCGCCAACTGGGCGAAGTCCAGCGTCGAGCCACGCGCGCGCAGGCGTTCCTGCAGGTACATCAGGCGGATCGAGTCGAGGCCGCAGCCCAGCAGGTCGTCGTCGTCCGCCAGGGCGCGCACGTCGGCAAGCGGTTCACCGAGCAGGTCGGCGAGCTGCTCGGTCAGCCAGTCGCGCAGGGCGGTACGGGAATCGGGGGGCAGATCCATGGGGGCTCCCTAGGGCAAGCATCTGAGGTCGGTTGCCAGTTCCTGGCAACGATTATCAAATGCGACCTTATCTCACTTGCCTGGGAGGCCTGGCCGGCAATGCTTTAGACAGCCGGACTGTTTCGTTAGATGCAGCGTCATCCCGCAGCGGCGACACCCCTCCCGTGGCCGGGTCGGGGGTCGTCGCGGAGACTCAGCGGATCTCGCTGGGGGAGATGCCGTAGCGCTTGCGGAAAGCGATGGAGAAATGCGCCGGGCTGTAGCCCACCCGGTAGGCCACCGTGGAGACGTTCGCCTCTTCGTCGCAGAGCATCCGGTGCGCCTCGCGCAGGCGGTATTCCTGCAGGTAGCCGAATACGCTGGCGCCGAACACCTTGCGAAAGCCGGCAGTCAGCTTGCGCGGGTTCATGCCCACGCGGCTGGCCAGCGTGTCCAGCGACGGCGGCTCCTGCAAGGCGCCGACCAGCAGGTCGCGGGCGGCGTGGATGCGCTCGACCTCCGAGCAGGTGATGCGCGGCTCCTCGACGGGGCGCCCCTCGCCGGAAAGGAACTGTGCGCTGAGCGCGGCCAACTCCAGGGCCTTGCCGCCGAGGTAGAGATCGCGGGTCGGACCGAGCATCTGGCAGGTGGCGATCTGCGAGGCCAACGCCTGCATCGCCCGCGGCGCCGGGCAGCTCATGATCCGCGGATCGCCGCCGGGGCGGCGTATCAGTTGCTCGGGCAGCCAGCCGAGGCGGCTGTCCAGGGCTTCGACGCCGAGCTGGACGATAGTGTAGCGCAACGGCTTGTCGGTGCCGTAGATCTGCGCCGAGGTGAAGTCGCCATCGTTGGCGATGGTGCACAGGCTCGGCCCCTCGATGAGGTGCTCGGGCTGGCCGGGAATCCGGCAGCGCAACTGGCCGCTCTGCACGAGGATCAGGCGCAGGCCGCGCTCCAGCGGTTCCTCGAACCAGTCCTCGCTGGCCGAACAGAAGGTTCCGGTCACCAGCTTCATGTTCGGATCGATGTGCGCGACGCCGGGCCGGTTGCCCGGTGCCGGCGCGGCGGCATCGGCCTGTGGCGGAGCAATGATGGTGATGGTCATCAGGTTTTCCTGTAGCCCGGGCGCTGCCGACGCGGCGACGCCTTCCTGGATACGTGGGGGCAGGGGGACTTTTTAGCGGAGATGGACAAAGCGCCCTGCACTCCGCCCCTGCAGCGAATGAAAAAGCCCCGCAATCGAAAGGCGCGGGCTTGCGCGGTCCCTGCCGCCCGCCAATGATAATAAATCTCATTTCCCAGCAATGGCAATCGACCGCATCCACGGAGATCGCATGACTTCCTCGCCCGTCACCCCATCGGCCGTCGACGACGCCCCCGACTGGCCCGCCGCCTTCGTCCGCCGCTATCTCGACGCCGGCCACTGGCAGGACCAAAGCTTCGCCGAAGCCCTGGCCGCCAGCGCCGCGCGCCATCCGCGGCGGATCGCGCTCTGCGACGACGACCAGCGGCTCAGCTATGCCGACCTGCTCCAGCGCTGCCGCCGCCTGGCAGCCGGACTGCGCCAGGCCGGCCTCGCACATGGCGACACGGTAGTGCTGCACCTGCCCAACGGCATCGCCTTCGTCGAGACCTGCTTCGCCCTGTTCCAGCTCGGCGTACGCCCGGTGCTCGCCCTCCCCGCCCATCGCCAGCATGAGATCAGCGGTTTCTGCCGCTTCGCCGAGGCCAAGGCCTACATCGGCGCCGAACGGATCGACGGCTTCGACCCACGGCCGATGGCCCGTGAGCTGCTCGCCAGCGGCGCCTGCCGGATGGCGCTGATCCACGGCGAGGCCGAGGCGCCGCTGCAAGCGCTGGCACCGCTGTACCAGGCCGACGCGCTGGAAGACTGCGCCGCCCGCGCCGAGGATATCGCCTGCTTCCAGTTGTCCGGCGGCACCACCGGCACGCCGAAGCTGATTCCCCGGCGTCATCGCGAGTATCTCTACAACGTCCGCGCCAGCGCCGAGGTCTGCGGCTTCGACGAGCACACGGTGTACCTCACCGGCTTGCCGATGGCGCACAACTTCACTCTCTGCTGCCCCGGAGTGATCGGCACGCTGCTGGCCGGCGGCCGCGTGGTGGTCAGCCAGCGCGCCGATCCCGAGCATTGCTTCGCCCTGATCGCCCGTGAACGGGTCACCCACACCGCCCTGGTACCGCCGCTGGCGATGCTCTGGCTGGATGCCCAGGAAAGCCGCCGCGCCGATCTATCCAGCCTGCGTCTGCTCCAGGTCGGCGGCTCCAGGCTCGGCAGCAGTGCCGCGCAACGCGTCGAACCGGTGCTCGGCTGCCAGTTGCAACAGGTGCTGGGAATGGCCGAGGGGCTGATCTGCTACACCCGCCTGGACGATCCGCCCGAACGCGTGCTGCATACCCAGGGCCGGCCGCTGTCGCCGGACGACGAAGTGCGGGTGGTCGACGCCGAGGGCCGCGAGGTCGGCCCCGGCGAGGTGGGCGAACTGACCGTGCGCGGTCCCTACACCATCCGCGGCTACTACCGCCTGCCCGAACACAACGCCAAGGCCTTCAGCGCGGACGGCTTCTACCGCACCGGCGACCGGGTCAGCCGCGACAAGGACGGCTACCTGGTGGTGGAGGGCCGCGACAAGGACCAGATCAACCGCGGCGGCGAGAAGATCGCCGCGGAAGAGGTGGAGAACCTGCTGATAGCCCATCCGCAGGTGCACGACGCCACCGTCGTAGCGATGCCCGACAGCCTGCTCGGCGAGCGCACCTGCGCCTTCGTCATCCCGCGCCAGCCGGCGCCCTCGGCGCTGAAGCTGAAGCAATACCTGCACGCCTGCGGGCTGGCCGCGTTCAAGGTGCCGGACCGCATCGAGCTGGTCCCGGCCTTCCCCCAGACCGGCATCGGCAAGATCAGCAAGAAGGACCTGCGCGAGCGCCTGCGCCGCGAGCTGGAGGCCCGCGCATGAGCGCCGCCTGGGTCCGGCCGTTCCGCCTGACGCCGATGCCGCGCCTGCGCCTGGCCTGCTTCCCCCATGCAGGCGGCAGCGCCAGCTTCTTCCGTAGCTGGAGCGAACGCCTGCCGCCAGACATCGACCTGCTTGCCCTGCAGTACCCGGGTCGCGAGGACCGCTTCAACGAGGCGCCGGCCACCCGCTTGGAGGACCTCGCCGACGGCGCCGCCCTCGCCCTGCGCGATTTCGCCGACGCGCCCCTGGCGCTGTTCGGCCACAGTCTCGGCGCGGCGCTGGCCTACGAAACCGCCCTGCGCCTGGAAAGCGCCGGCGCGCCGCTGCGCCACCTGTTCGTCTCCGCCCATCCGGCACCGCACCGGCAACGCGGCGGCGCGTTGCACCGCGGCGACGAGGCGGCGCTGCTGGAGGACGTCCGCCGCCAGGGTGGCGCCAGCGAGCTACTCGAGGACGCCGACCTGCGCGCGCTGTTCCTGCCGATCCTGCGCGCCGACTACCAGGCGATCGAGACCTACCGACGGGCGCAGCCCATCGCCCTGGCCTGCGCCCTCGACGTCCTCCTCGGCGAGCACGACGAGGAAGTCAGCGCCGCCGAGGCGCAGGCCTGGAGCGACGCCAGCCGGACTCCCGCCAGGCTGCGGCACTTTCCTGGCGGCCACTTCTACCTGAGCGAGGGGCGCGACGCGGTGATCGAGCACCTGCTGCGCCGCCTCGCACATCCCGACGCCCTTTCCCGAGAGGTTGCATGATGAAAACTCCCGAAGACTGCACCGGCCTGGCGGACATCCGCGAGGCCATCGACCGGATCGACCTGGATATCGTCCAGGCCCTCGGCCGCCGCATGGACTACGTCAAGGCGGCGTCGCGCTTCAAGGCCAGCGAGGCGGCGATTCCGGCGCCCGAGCGGGTCGCCGCGATGCTCCCCGAGCGCGCCCGCTGGGCCGAGGAAAACGGACTCGACGCGCCCTTCGTCGAGGGACTGTTCGCGCAGATCATCCACTGGTACATCGCCGAGCAGATCAAGTACTGGCGCCAGACACGGGGTGCCGCATGAGCCGGCTGGCGCCCCTGAGCCAGTGCCTGCACGCCTTGCGCGGCACCTTCGAGCGCGCCATCGGCCAGGCGCAGGCGCTCGATCGTCCGGTGCTGGTGGCGGCATCGTTCGAGATCGACCCATTGGACCCGCTGCAGGTATTCGGTGCCTGGGACGACCGGCAAACGCCCTGCCTGTACTGGGAACAGCCCGAGCTGGCGTTCTTCGCCTGGGGCAGCGCCCTGGAGCTGCAAGGCCACGGCGAACAGCGCTTCGCCCGGATCGAGGAAAACTGGCAATTGCTCTGCGCCGACGCCGTGGTCGAGGGCCCGCTGGCGCCGCGCCTGTGCGGCGGATTCCGCTTCGATCCGCGCGGCCCGCGCGAGGAACACTGGCAAGCCTTCGCCGATGCCAGCCTGATGCTCGCCGGCATCACCGTGCTGCGCGAGGGCGAACGCTACCGGGTACTCTGCCAACACCTGGCCAAGCCCGGCGAAGATGCCCTGGCCCTGGCCGCCTACCACTGCTCGGCGCTACTGCGCCTGAGGCAGCCGGCCAGACGCCGGCCCTCGGGGCCGACCGCTGGCGCGCAGGGCGACGCTTCGGCGCAGGAGCGCAGGCAATGGGAAGCCAAGGTGAGCGACGCGGTAAGCAGTGTCCGCCAGGGACGCTTCGGCAAGGTCGTGCTGGCCCGCACCCAGGCCCGGCCTCTCGGCGACATCGAGCCGTGGCAGGTCATCGAACACCTGCGTCTGCAACATGCCGACGCCCAGCTGTTCGCCTGTCGCCGCGGCAACGCCTGCTTCCTCGGCGCCTCCCCGGAACGCCTGGTCCGCATTCGCGCCGGCGAGGCACTCACCCATGCCCTGGCCGGGACCATCGCCCGCGGCGGCGATGCCCAGGAAGATGCCCGGCTCGGACAGGCCCTGCTGGACAGCGCCAAGGACAGGCACGAACACCAGTTGGTGGTGGAGGCGATCCGTACGGCCCTGGAACCCTTCAGCGAGGTGCTGGAAATCCCCGATGCGCCCGGTCTGAAACGACTGGCGCGAGTCCAGCACCTGAACACGCCGATCCGCGCCCGCCTCGCTGACGCAGGCGGCATCCTGCGGCTGCTGCAGGCGCTGCATCCGACCCCCGCGGTGGGCGGCTACCCACGCAGCGCGGCGCTGGACTACATCCGCCAGCACGAAGGGATGGACCGCGGCTGGTACGCCGCGCCGCTGGGCTGGCTCGACGGCGAAGGCAACGGCGATTTCCTGGTGGCGCTGCGCTCGGCCCTGCTCACGCCGGGCCGGGGCTACCTGTTCGCCGGCTGCGGTCTGGTAGGCGATTCGGAACCGGCCCACGAGTATCGCGAAACCTGCCTTAAGCTCAGTGCCATGCGGGAAGCTCTATCCGCCATAGGCGGCCTGGACGAAGTGCCCTTGCAGCGCGGCGTCGCCTGAAAACGAAGACCCCCTGCGGCCCGAGGGCGGCAGGGGGTCTTCGAAGGTCTGCCCGTGGCGCGGACGGGCCGCGCCGCAAGGGCGTCGCTTAGAACGGAATGTCGTCGTCGAAGCTGTCGTAGTCCTGGGCCGGTTGCGGCGCCGGTTGCTGCTGCGGGGCCGGACGCGACTGCTGCTGCGGGGCCTGCTGCGGGCGCTGCATGGGCTCGCGCGGGGCGCGCTGCGAATCGTCGCCGGAGGGGCGGCCGCCGAGCAACTGCATGTTGCCGTTGATGTCGACCACGATCTCGGTGGTGTAGCGATCCTGACCGTCCTGGCCCTGCCACTTGCGGGTGCGCAGGCTGCCTTCGACGTAGACCTGGGAACCCTTGCGCAGGTACTCGCCGGCGATCTCCGCCAGGCGGCCGAAGAACACCACGCGGTGCCATTCGGTGCGCTCCTGTTGCTGGCCGGTCTGCTTGTCCTTCCAGCTCTCGCTGGTGGCGAGGGTGATGTTGGTCACCGCATTGCCGTTGGGCATGTAGCGGGTTTCCGGGTCACCACCGACGTTACCAACCAGAATGACTTTGTTAACCCCACGGGCCATGACGTTCTCCTAAGGTTCAGCATCCGCCCGGCGCGGCCTGGGCCAGGCGCTCGAGGGCGGTGCGATCCACTTGTTGGGTATCCACTTTGACATAGGCGGCGGCCTCCTCGGCCACCACCACGGCGTCTGCCACACCGGGCAACGCCCTGAATCGCTGGACCAGCACCGCGTCCTGCAGCGCGGCGGGCGCGAGCGGCAGGCGAATGCTGGTCACATAAGGCGGTTCGCGCATGGTAACAGCAATCGCCAGCCAGAGGGCAGCGAGCACCGCGCATCCGATGAACACCATGCTCAGCCCGCCGTGCTGGAACATCCAGCCGCCGAGGATGCCGCCCAGCGCCGCGCCGAGGAACTGGCTGGTGGAATACACCCCCATCGCCGTGCCCTTGCCGCCGGCCGGCGAGACCTTGCTGACCAGCGACGGCAGCGAGGCTTCGAGCAGGTTGAAGGCAGTGAAGAACACCACCGTGCCGACCACCAGCATGGCCAGGCTGTGACCGAAGACCAGGAAGAACAGTTCGCAGGCCAGCAGGGTCGCCACCGCGCCGGTCAGCACGCGCTTCATGCGACGCTTCTTCTCGGCGTAGATGATGAACGGCACCATGCCGAAGAAACCGACCAGCAGCGCAGTCAGGTAGACCCACCAGTGCTGCTCCTTGGGCAGGCCACCCTCGTGCACCAGTGCCAGCGGCAAGGCGACGAAGCTGGCCATGAGGATGGCGTGGAGGATCAGGATGCCGGCGTCCAGGCGCAGCAGGTCGCCGTGCTTCAGGGTCGGCAGCAGGGCCTGGCGCGCCACGCTGGATTCGCGGTGCTGGGTCATGTGGTCGGGCTGCGGGACGAAGAACAGGATCAGCAGCAGGCCGACCAGCGCCATCCCGGCGGTGAACCAGAACAGCCCATGCAGGCCGAACAGATGGGTCAGCACCGGGCCGAGCACCATGGCCACGGCGAAGGAGACGCCGATGCTCATGCCGATCATCGCCATCGCCTTGGTCCGGTGCTGCTCGCGGGTGAGGTCGGAGAGCAGCGCCATCACCGCCGCCGAGATCGCCCCGGCGCCCTGCAGGACGCGGCCGGCGATCACCCCCCAGATGGAGTCGGCATTGGCCGCGAGGGCCGCGCCGGCGGCGAAGATCAGCAGCCCGACGACGATCACCGGGCGCCGGCCGATGCGGTCGGAAATGGTCCCGAAGGGAATCTGCAGGATCGCCTGGGTCAGGCCATAGGCGCCGATGGCCAGGCCGATCAGCGCCGGGGTCGCGCCGGCCAGGTCCTGGCCGTAGGTGGCCAGCACCGGCAGGACCATGAACCTGCCGAGCATGCGGAAGGCGAATACCAGTGACAGCCCGACGGCCGCTCGCGTTTCGGTACCGCTCATCCGCTCAGTATGTGAGTCGTGCATAACACCCTCATGGAAGAAACCGCTGCAGGGCAAGGCCTCATGCCCCTGCCAATGGCGCCGCCGCCCGCTCCTGGGCGGCCGGGGCAATGCCCGCGCCGGAAAAATGCCGCGCATTCTACCAGTCCGCCCCCTCGCGGCACAGGCGCGCCACTTTGCCGCGCGCTAGCGGCCAGCCGTATAATCAGCGGTTTTCGCCCGCCATGCGAGGCCGCTGTGGATAAGATCCTGATTCGTGGGGCGCGTACCCACAACCTGAAGAACGTCGACCTCACACTGCCACGCGACAAACTGATCGTGATCACCGGTCTTTCCGGTTCCGGCAAGTCTTCCCTGGCTTTCGACACGCTCTATGCGGAAGGCCAGCGGCGCTACGTGGAATCCCTCTCGGCCTACGCCCGGCAGTTCCTGTCGATGATGGAGAAGCCGGACGTGGACACCATCGAAGGGCTGTCGCCGGCGATTTCCATCGAACAGAAGTCCACTTCCCACAACCCACGCTCCACCGTGGGTACGATCACCGAGATCTACGACTACCTGCGCCTGCTTTATGCCCGCGTCGGTACCCCGCGCTGCCCGGACCACGACATCCCGCTGGAGGCGCAGACCGTCAGCCAGATGGTCGACCAGGTCCTGGCCCTGCCGGAAGGCAGCAAGCTGATGCTGCTGGCGCCGGTGATCCGCGAGCGCAAGGGCGAGCACCTGGCGGTGTTCGACGAGATGCGCGCGCAGGGCTTCGTCCGCGCCCGGGTCGACGGCAAGCTCTACGAACTCGACGAAGTGCCGAAGCTGGATAAGCAGAAGAAGCACAGCATCGATGTGGTGGTGGACCGCTTCAAGGTTCGCGCGGACCTCCAGCAACGCCTGGCCGAGTCGTTCGAGACCGCCCTGTCCCTGGCCGACGGTATCGCCCTGGTAGCACCGATGGACGAGGACGAGGATGTCGAGGAGATCATCTTCTCGGCGCGCTTCGCCTGCCCGGTCTGCGGCCACTCTATCAGCGAGCTGGAACCCAAGCTGTTCTCCTTCAACAACCCGGCCGGCGCCTGTCCGACCTGCGACGGCCTCGGCGTGAAGCAATTCTTCGACGCGCGCCGGGTGGTCAACGGCGAGTTGACCCTGGCCGAGGGCGCGATCCGCGGCTGGGACCGGCGCAACGTCTATTACTTCCAGATGCTCGGTTCGCTGGCCCAGCATTACGGCTTCAGCCTGGAAGAACCCTTCGACGAACTCGGCGCCGAACACCAGAAGGTGGTGCTCTACGGCTCCGGCCGGGAAAACGTCGACTTCCGCTATCTCAACGACCGCGGCGACATCGTCAAGCGCTCGCACCCCTTCGAAGGCATCCTGCCGAACCTTGAGCGGCGCTACCGCGAGACCGAGTCGGCCACGGTCCGCGAGGAGCTGGCCAAGTTCCTCAGCACCCAGCCCTGCCCGGATTGCCACGGTACCCGCCTGCGCCGCGAGGCGCGGCATGTGTGGGTCGGCGACCGGACGCTGCCGGCGATCACCGCGATGCCGGTCGGCGAAGCCTGCGAGTATGCCGCCGGACTCAGCCTGACCGGCCGCCGTGGCGAGATCGCGGCGAAGATCCTCAAGGAAATCCGCGACCGCCTGCAATTCCTGGTCAACGTCGGCCTCGACTACCTGACCCTCGACCGCAGCGCCGACACCCTGTCCGGCGGCGAAGCCCAGCGCATCCGCCTGGCCAGCCAGATCGGCGCCGGCCTGGTGGGAGTGATGTACATCCTCGACGAACCCTCGATCGGCCTGCACCAACGCGACAACGAGCGCCTGCTCGCCACCCTCACCCACCTGCGCAACCTCGGCAACACGGTGATCGTGGTCGAGCACGACGAGGACGCGATCCGACTCGCCGACTACGTCGTCGACATCGGTCCGGGCGCCGGCGTGCACGGCGGCCAGGTAGTGGCGGAAGGTACGCCCGACCAGGTGATGAACCACCCCGACTCGCTGACCGGCAAGTACCTTTCCGGGCGCAAGAAAATCGCGGTTCCGGCCAAGCGCACCCCGCGCGACAAGAAGAAGCTGCTGAAGCTGAAAGGCGCCCGCGGCAACAACCTGCAGAACGTCAACCTGGAAATCCCGGTCGGCCTGTTCACCTGCATCACCGGGGTCTCGGGCTCCGGCAAGTCGACGCTGATCAACAACACCCTGTTCCCGATCACCGCCACCGCGCTGAACGGCGCGACTACCCTGGAAGTGGCGCCGTATGACTCGTTCGACGGCCTGCAGCACCTGGACAAGGTGGTCGACATCGACCAGAGCCCGATCGGTCGTACCCCGCGCTCCAACCCGGCGACCTATACCGGCCTGTTCACGCCGATCCGCGAACTGTTTTCCGGCGTGCCGGAGGCCCGCTCGCGCGGCTACGGTCCCGGCCGCTTCTCGTTCAACGTCAAGGGCGGCCGTTGCGAGGCCTGCCAGGGCGACGGCGTGATCAAGGTGGAGATGCACTTCCTGCCGGACATCTACGTTCCCTGCGATGTCTGCAAGGGCAAGCGCTACAACCGCGAGACCCTGGAGATCCGCTACAAGGGCAAGAGCATCCACGAGGTGCTGGAGATGACCATCGAGGAAGCCCGCGAGTTCTTCGACGCCGTCCCCGCCCTGGCGCGCAAGCTGCAGACGCTGATGGACGTCGGCCTGTCCTACATCAAGCTGGGCCAGAGCGCGACCACCCTCTCGGGCGGCGAGGCACAACGGGTCAAGCTGTCCCGCGAGCTGTCCAAGCGCGATACCGGCAAGACCCTGTACATCCTCGACGAACCGACCACCGGCCTGCATTTCGCCGACATCCAGCAACTGCTCGACGTGCTCCACCGCCTGCGCGACCACGGCAACACCGTGGTGGTGATCGAGCACAACCTGGACGTGATCAAGACCGCCGACTGGCTGGTCGACCTCGGCCCCGAGGGCGGCTCCAAGGGCGGCCAGATCATCGCCAACGGCACGCCGGAGCAGGTGGCCGAGATGTCCCAGTCGCACACCGGCCACTTCCTCAAGCCGTTGCTGGAACGCGATCGCGCCTGATTGCCGGGCGCTCATGAAAAAGCCCCTGCGACCGTGAGGCGCAGGGGCTTTTTCGTATCCGCGGGGTAGGGTCAGATCTGCGATTGCAGGTAGTTCTCCAGGCCCATCCTGGCGATCAGGCCAAGCTGTTGCTCCAACCAGTAGGCGTGGTCTTCCTCGGTGTCGGCCAACTGGGCCTTGAGGATGTCGCGGCTGACGAAGTCCTTGTGCTGCTCGCAGAGGGCGATGCCCTTGGCCAGCGCGGCGCGGACATGGCGCTCGAGCTTGAGGTCGGCCTCGAGCATCTCCGGCACCGTGGTGCCCGGGTGGATATCGTCGGGACGCATGCGCGGCGTACCTTCGAGCAGGAGGATACGGCGCAGCAGGGCGTCGGCGTGTTGGGTCTCCTCCTCCATCTCGTGGTTGAGGCGCTCGTAGAGCTTGCTGAAGCCCCAGTCCTCGTACATGCGCGAGTGGATGAAGTACTGGTCGCGCGCGGCCAGCTCGCCGGTCAGCAGCGTGTTGAGGTAATCGATGACTTCCGGATGGCCTTGCATCGGGGGGCTCTCCCT
Organism: Pseudomonas sp. HMSC065H01; assembly: GCF_001815235.1. NCBI lineage: Bacteria > Pseudomonadati > Pseudomonadota > Gammaproteobacteria > Pseudomonadales > Pseudomonadaceae > Pseudomonas > Pseudomonas sp. HMSC065H01. The sequence goes on from NZ_KV819839.1 coordinate 31,951, forward strand.
GGAGAAAACTAGGAATCTAGCCGCATATGCTCCCGGCTCCGCCTGATCCGGGTCAAGCCAATGCAGATAAAAAAGCCCCCTTCCTAGGAAGGGGGCCGGGGGCCTCATCAGGCCATCAGTCCAGCTTCAGGCCGAGGGCGTCGGCGACGCCTTTGCCGTAGGCCGGGTCGACCTTGAGGAACAGGCCGATCTGGCGACGCTGGATCTGTTCCGGTACATCGCGGATGTCTTCGGCGATGTTGGCGAACAGCCGCTGCTTCTGCTCGTCGGTGAACAGATGGAACAGCGCGGCGGGCTGGCTGTAGTAGTCATCGTCCACCCGGTGGTTCCAGTGGTCCGCCGCACCCTCCAGGCTCAGCGGCGGCTCGGAGAAGTCAGGCTGCTCCTGCCACTGGTTGAAGCTGTTCGGCTCGTAGGTGACGCGCTGATGGGCGTTGTTGCCGTCCACCCGCATGCCGCCGTCGCGGTGGTAGACCTGGTGCGGGCAACGCGCGGCGTTCACCGGGATCTGGTGGTGGTTGACGCCCAGGCGATAGCGATGGGCGTCGCCGTAGGAGAACAGACGGCCCTGGAGCATCTTGTCCGGCGAGAAACCGATACCGGGCACCACGTTGGCCGGCGTGAAAGCGGCCTGCTCGACCTCGGCGAAGTAGTTGTCCGGGTTACGGTTCAGCTCGAAGAAGCCCACTTCGATCAACGGGTAGTCACCGTGGGGCCAGACCTTGGTCAGGTCGAACGGGTTGTAGCGATAGGTAGCCGCTTCCTTCTCGGGCATGATCTGCACGTACATCTTCCAGCGCGGGAAGTCGCCTTTCTCGATGCTCTCGTACAAGTCGCGCTGCGAACTCTCGCGGTCCTGGGCGATCACTTCGGCGGCCTCGGCGTTGGTCAGGTTCTCGATGCCCTGTTGGGTCTTGAAGTGGAACTTGACCCAGAAGCGCTCGTTGTTCGCATTGATGAAGCTGAAGGTATGGCTGCCGAAACCATGGATGTGCCGATAGCTCTTCGGCAGGCCGCGGTCGCTGAAGTCGATGGTCAACTGATGCAGCGACTCGGGGAGGTGAGAGAAAAAGTCCCACTTGAAGGTCGCATTGCGCAGGTTGGTGCGCGGGTCACGCTTCACCACGTGGTTGAGATCGGGGAACTTGAGCGGGTCGCGCAGATAGAACACCGGGGTGTTGTTGCCGACCAGGTCCCAGTTGCCCTGCTCGGTGTAGAAACGCATGGAGAAGCCGCGGATGTCACGCTCGGCATCCGCCGCGCCACGCTCACCGGCGACGGTGGAGAAGCGCAGGAACATATCGGTCTTCTTGCCGACCTGGGAGAAGATCTTCGCCCGGGTGTAGGGGGTGATGTCATGGGTGACGGTGAAGGTGCCGTAGGCCGCGGAACCTTTCGCATGCATGCGTCGCTCGGGGATCACTTCGCGATCGAAGTGGGCGAGCTTCTCGAGGAACCACACGTCCTGCAGCAACATCGGGCCACGCGGACCGGCGGTCTGCACGTTCTGGTTATCGACCACCGGTGCGCCAGCGGCAGTGGTCAGGCGGGTCTTCTCTTCCATTTACTCTCTCCTCAACGGCTAACGTGCTATGAAGCGAAGCGGCTACACGGAAATCATCAGCGTGGACCAGGGATTGGCGGAGGACAACCTGTCGGCTGAACCAAGCGCCCTTTGCATTGATCTCGCTTATCCGAACGTAGCTTTTCGTAAAAGCAGGTTAAGGATGAATGACAGCCCTCCCGCAATCCAATTTATTAAAGAAAGCGATCCGATAGATAAAAACTTTAAGGCAGGTAATAAAAAAACCGGGCCTAGGCCCGGTTTCTTGTGCAGCAGATGCCTTATTCGGCAGCTTCTACGACTTCACCGCCGACAGGACGATCAACCAGCTCGACGTACGCCATGGGGGCGTTGTCGCCAGCGCGGAAACCGCACTTCAGGATGCGCAGGTAGCCGCCCGGACGGTTGGCGTAGCGCTTGCCCAGGTCGTTGAACAGCTTGCCAACGGCAGCTTTCGAACGGGTACGGTCGAAAGCCAGGCGACGGTTGGCGACGCTGTCTTCCTTGGCCAGGGTGATCAGCGGCTCGGCAACGCGACGCAGTTCCTTGGCCTTGGGCAGGGTGGTTTTGATCAGTTCATGTTCGAACAGCGACACCGCCATGTTCTGGAACATAGCCTTGCGGTGCGCGCTGGTGCGGCTCAGGTGACGACCACTTTTACGATGGCGCATGGTTCAATTCCTTTCCAAACTTTACGTTCGGTAGTTACGACGATCAGGCAGTGGCCTTGTCGTCTTTCTTAAGACTTGCCGGCGGCCAGTTATCGAGGCGCATACCGAGGGACAGACCACGGGAAGCCAGAACGTCCTTGATTTCGGTCAGGGACTTCTTGCCCAGGTTCGGCGTGTTCAACAGCTCCACTTCGGTGCGCTGGATCAGGTCACCGATGTAGTAGATGTTTTCCGCCTTCAGGCAGTTGGCCGAACGTACGGTCAGTTCCAGGTCATCGACCGGGCGCAGGAGGATCGGATCGATCTCGTCTTCCTGCTCTTCAACGACGGGTTCGCTGTCGCCCTTGAGGTCCACGAACGCTGCCAGCTGCTGTTGCAGGATGGTAGCGGCGCGACGGATAGCCTCTTCGGGATCCAGGGTGCCGTTGGTTTCCAGGTCCAGGACCAGTTTGTCCAGGTTGGTGCGCTGCTCGACACGGGCGTTTTCCACCACGTAGGAGACACGACGGACCGGACTGAACGATGCGTCGAGCTGCAGACGGCCGATGCTGCGGCTTTCGTCTTCATCGCTCTGACGTGCGTCGGCAGGCTCGTAGCCACGGCCACGAGCTACCTTCAGCTTCATGTTCAGCGCGCCGTTGTCTGCCAGGTTGGCGATAACGTGGTCACCGTTGATGATCTCAACATCGTGATCCAGCTGAATATCGGCAGCAGTCACAACACCCGAGCCCTTCTTAGCCAGGGTCAGCGTCACTTCATCACGACCGTGCAGCTTGATGGCCAGACCTTTCAGGTTCAGCAGGATCTCGATTACATCTTCCTGCACACCTTCGATCGCCGAGTACTCGTGGAGTACGCCGTCGATCTCGGCCTCGACCACTGCGCAGCCAGGCATGGAGGACAACAGGATGCGACGCAGCGCGTTGCCCAGGGTGTGACCAAAACCACGCTCGAGAGGCTCGAGCGTGATCTTGGCGCGGGTTTGACTGACCACCTGCACATCGATGTGGCGGGGGGTCAGGAACTCATTTACCGAACTCTGCATGGATGCACCTATTTTCTAGCCCTTACTTGGAGTAGAGCTCGACAATCAGGTTTTCGTTGATATCAGCGGACAGGTCGCTGCGAGCCGGAGCACTCTTGAAGGTACCAGCCTTCTTGTCGAGGTCGACTTCGACCCACTCGACGCGACCGCGCTGGCCACAGAGTTCCAGAGCCTGAGCGATACGCAGCTGGTTCTTCGATTTTTCGCGAACAGCTACGACGTCACCGGCCTTCACTTGGTAGGAAGGGATGTTGACGGTCTGACCGTTGACGGTGATGGCCTTGTGGGATACCAGCTGGCGGGATTCCGAACGAGTGGAACCGAAGCCCATGCGGTATACGACGTTGTCCAGGCGGCACTCGAGCAGTTGCAGCAGGTTCTCACCGGTAGAACCCTTGCGACGGGAAGCTTCCTGGTAGTAACCGCGGAACTGACGCTCCAGCACGCCGTAGATGCGACGTACTTTCTGCTTTTCACGCAGCTGCAGACCGTAGTCGGACAGACGGCCACGACGCTGGCCATGCTGGCCAGGAACGTTTTCAGCCTTGCACTTCGAGTCGAGGGCGCGGGCGCCGCTCTTCAGGAACAGGTCGGTGCCTTCACGGCGAGACAGTTTGCACTTGGGACCAATGTAACGAGCCATTTCTCACTGTCTCCTATTACACGCGACGCTTTTTCGGCGGACGGCAGCCGTTATGCGGGATCGGGGTTACGTCGGTGATGCTGGCGATCTTGTAGCCGCAAGCATTCAGAGCGCGAACGGCGGACTCGCGGCCCGGGCCCGGGCCCTTGACGTTGACGTCCAGGTTCTTCAGACCGTATTCCAGGGCAGCCTGGCCGGCACGCTCGGCCGCTACCTGGGCAGCGAACGGGGTGCTCTTACGCGAGCCGCGGAAACCGGAACCACCGGAGGTCGCCCAGGACAGTGCGTTGCCCTGACGGTCGGTGATGGTCACGATGGTGTTGTTGAAAGACGCGTGGATGTGGGCGATCCCATCGACCACTGTCTTTTTGACTTTCTTACGGGGACGAGCAGCAGGTTTTGCCATGACTAGATTCCTACGCGATTACTTGCGGATCGGCTTACGCGGGCCCTTGCGGGTACGCGCGTTGGTCTTGGTACGCTGACCGCGAACCGGCAGACCGCGACGATGACGCAGACCGCGGTAGCAACCGAGGTCCATCAGACGCTTGATGTTCATGTTGATTTCGCGACGCAGGTCACCTTCGGTGGTGATCTTCGCGACTTCGTTACGCAGCTGATCGATCTGCTCGTCGCTCAGGTCCTTGATCTTGGCAGCCGGGTTTACGCCGGTGGCTGCGCAGATGCTCTGAGCAGTAGTGCGACCAACACCATAGATGTAGGTCAGCGAGATAACAGTGTGCTTGTTATCCGGAATGTTGACGCCTGCAATACGGGCCATTCAGAAAAACTCCAATTGACAGCTACCCTGCGCCCAGGAAGCCAAGAAAGGGCGCGGATATTAGCGCTGTAATAGCAAATAATCAACCCGGCAGCACACTAGCTGCCGGGTTATCACGCGTGGATCACAATCAGCCTTGGCGCTGCTTGTGACGCGGTTCCGCGCTGCAGATCACCCGCACGATGCCATCGCGACGGATGATTTTGCAGTTACGGCACAGCTTCTTGACCGATGCACGAACTTTCATCACCAACTCCTCGAACCTTACGGGTCTATCAGCGCAGCATGCCGCTGCCGTAGCCCTTCAGGTTGGCTTTCTTCATCAGGGATTCATACTGGTGAGAAACGAGGTGAGATTGCACCTGGGCCATAAAGTCCATGACAACCACGACCACGATCAACAGCGAGGTCCCGCCAAGATAGAACGGCACGTGCGCCGCAACCACCAGGAACTGGGGCAGCAGGCAGACAGCCGTCATGTACAGAGCACCGAACATGGTCAAACGGGTCAGCACGCCATCGATGTAGCGAGCGGACTGTTCGCCCGGACGGATGCCCGGAATAAATGCACCGGACTTCTTGAGGTTCTCCGCCACGTCCTTCGGGTTGAACATCAGCGCTGTATAGAAGAAGCAGAAGAAAACGATCCCTGCAGTGAACAGCAAGATGTTCAGCGGCTGCCCCGGAGCGATCGCTTGCGCGACGTCCTGCAACCAACCCAAGCCTTCCGACTGACCGAACCAGGAGCCCAGGGACGCCGGGAACAGCAGGATACTGCTGGCGAAAATCGCGGGAATCACACCCGCCATGTTCACCTTCAACGGCAGATGGCTGGTCTGCGCTGCAAACACCTTGCGGCCTTGCTGGCGCTTGGCGTAATGCACCGCGATGCGACGCTGGCCACGCTCGATGAACACCACGAACGCGATGATCGCCACGGCCAGCAGGCCGACGCCGATCAGGGCGAAGATGTTGATGTCACCTTGACGGGCAGACTCGAAAGACTGACCGATGGCGCGCGGCAGGCCTGCAACGATACCAGCGAAGATCAACATCGAGATGCCGTTGCCGACACCGCGCTCGGTGATCTGCTCGCCCAGCCACATCATGAACATGGCACCAGCCACGAAGGTGGTGACAGCCACGAAGTAGAAGCCGAAGTCGTTGGAGAAGGCTACGCCCTGGCTGCCCAGGCCAACGGACATGCCGATGGCCTGGACCAGTGCCAGGACTACAGTACCGTAGCGGGTGTACTGGCTGATCTTGCGACGCCCAGACTCACCCTCTTTCTTCAACTGCTCCAGCTGCGGGCTGATAGCGGTCATGAGCTGCATGATGATCGATGCCGAGATGTACGGCATGATCCCCAGTGCAAAGATACTCATGCGCTCCAGCGCGCCGCCGGAAAACATGTTGAAGAGGCTAAGAATGGTCCCCTCGTTCTGCCGGAACAGTGCCGCCAAGCGATCGGGGTTGATGCCCGGAACTGGGATGTGCGCGCCGATCCGATAGACGATGATCGCCAGGAACAGGAAACGCAGACGTGCCCAGAGCTCGGACAGACCGCCGTTGCTTAGCGCAGAGAGAGCACCTTGCTTAGCCATTTAGTCCTCGAATTTACCGCCAGCTGCTTCGATAGCCGCACGCGCACCCTTGGTGGCGGCGATACCTTTCAGGGTGACCGCACGACCAACTTCGCCGGACAGCATGACTTTGACGCGCTGTACGTGCTGGTTGATCAGGTTGGCATCCTTCAGGGTCTGCAGGCTGACGACGTCGCCTTCGACCTTGGCCAGCTCGGAGGTGCGTACTTCAGCACGATCCATGGCCTTCAGGGAAACGAAGCCGAACTTCGGCAGGCGACGGTGCAGAGGCTGTTGACCACCCTCGAAGCCCGGAGCGACCTTGCCACCGGAGCGGGAGGTCAGACCTTTGTGACCACGGCCACCGGTCTTGCCCAGACCGCTACCGATGCCACGGCCCGGACGGTGCTTTTCGCGACGGGCACCCGGCGCGGAACGCAGATCGTTCAGTTGCATGGATTAACCCTCCACACGCAGCAGGTAGTAGGCCTTGTTGATCATGCCGCGGTTCTCAGGAGTGTCCTGAACTTCGACGGTATGATTGATGCGACGCAGGCCGAGACCCTTGACGCAAGCCTTGTGGTTGGCCAGACGGCCGTTCAGGCTCTTGACCAGAGTGACTTTGACAGTTGCCATGGTTAGAGAATCTCCTCGACGCTCTTGCCACGCTTGGCCGCTACTGCTTCCGGAGCCTGCATGTTCTTCAGGCCCTTGAAGGTGGCGTAAACCACGTTCACCGGATTGGTGGAGCCATAGCACTTGGCCAGGACGTTCTGCACACCAGCCACTTCCAGAACGGCACGCATGGCGCCGCCGGCGATGATGCCGGTACCTTCCGAAGCCGGCTGCATGTACACCTTGGAGGCGCCATGGGCGGACTTGGTCGGATACTGCAGGGTGGTGCCGTTCAGATCGACTTGGATCATGTTGCGGCGAGCGGCTTCCATTGCTTTCTGGATGGCGGCCGGCACTTCACGCGCCTTGCCACGACCGAAACCAACGCGACCCTTGCCATCACCCACCACGGTCAGTGCGGTGAAAGCGAAGATACGGCCACCTTTTACGGTTTTGGCGACGCGGTTAACCTGAACCAGCTTCTCGATGTAGCCTTCGTCGCGCTTTTGCTCGTTGTTTGCCATAACTTAGAACTCCAGTCCGCCTTCACGAGCGGCATCAGCCAGCGCTTTCACACGGCCGTGGTACTTGAAGCCAGAACGATCGAACGCCACCTGGGTGACGCCGGCCGCTTTGGCGCGCTCGGCGACCAGTTGACCAACTTTCTTGGCTGCATCGATGTTGCCGGTGGCACCTTCGCGCAGGTCTTTGTCCAGGGTCGAGGCGCTGGCCAGGACCTTGCCGCCGTCGGCCGCAATGACCTGGGCGTAAATGTGCTGGGAAGAGCGGTACACGCAGAGGCGTACGGTTTCCAGCTCGCGCATCTTCAGGCGTGCCTTGCGAGCGCGACGCAGACGGGTTTCTTTCTTGACGCTCATTTGCTATGCCCTACTTCTTCTTGGCTTCTTTACGACGGACGACTTCGTCGGCGTAACGCACGCCCTTGCCTTTGTAAGGCTCCGGCGGACGGAAGTCGCGAATTTCGGCAGCAACCTGACCGACCAGCTGCTTGTCGATACCCTTGATCAGGATATCGGTCTGGCTGGGGGTCTCAGCGACGATGCCGGCCGGCAGTTCGTAATCAACCGGATGGGAGAAGCCGAGGGACAGGGACAGCACTTGGCCCTTGGCCTGCGCTTTGTAACCAACGCCGACCAGCTGGAGCTTGCGCTCGAAGCCCTGGCTGACGCCGACTACCATGTTGTTCACCAGAGCACGGGTGGTACCAGCCATGGCGCGAGTCTGCTGGTCGCCGTTACGCGCAGCAAAACGCAGCTCACCGCTGTCCTGGATCACTTCGACCGAAGGATGGACCTTGAGCTCCAGAGCACCTTTGGCGCCCTTGATGGACAGTTGCTGACCAGCCAGTTTGATTTCAACGCCGGCAGGCAGCTTGACGGGGTTCTTAGCAACGCGAGACATGCTGATTCCCCTTAGAACACAGTGCAGAGCACTTCGCCGCCAACACCAGCAGCACGGGCAGCACGATCGGTCATCACACCTTTGTTGGTGGAGACGATCGACACACCGAGGCCGCCACGAACTTTCGGCAGTTGCTCAACGGATTTGTACTGACGCAGGCCAGGACGGCTGATGCGCTTGACCTCTTCGATGACAGGCTTGCCTTCGAAGTACTTCAGTTCGATGGACAGCTGGGGTTTTACTTCCGAGCTGATCTGGAAATCCGCAATATAGCCTTCGTCCTTCAGGACTTTGGCTACCGCCGCTTTCAGTTTCGAGGACGGCATGCTTACGACGGTCTTTTCAGCCATCTGGGCATTACGGATGCGAGTTAGCATGTCTGCTAACGGGTCCTGCATACTCATGGGCTTAACGCTCCTGATACAAAAGAATAAGCCTTCAACTTCAATTCGCCCATAAACGCCAGGCGAAACAAACCCAGGCTCAGGGGAGCCGGGTATTCTAGAGATCACGCCAAAACGAATCAAGCCCCATGAGGGGCTTGATTCGATGTCGCGATCAACGGTGCCGACTGGCGACACCGTTCGCTGCGATTACCAGCTGGCTTTCACCAGACCCGGTACGTCGCCGCGCATGGCGGCTTCGCGCAGCTTGTTACGGCTCAGGCCGAACTTGCGGTAGAAGCCGTGCGGACGACCGGTCAGGCGGCAACGGTTACGCAGGCGGCTGGCGCTGGCGTCACGCGGTTGCTTCTGCAGGGCGACCTGGGCATTCCAACGCTCTTCCGCAGAGGAGTTCGGATTAGCGATGATCGCTTTCAGCTCGGCACGCTTCTTGGCGTACTTGGCTACCGTCAGCTGACGCTTCAGCTCGCGGTTCTTCATGCTCTCTTTAGCCATGTTCCTACTCCAATCAGTTACGGAACGGGAATTTGAAAGCACGCAGCAGGGCGCGACCTTCGTCATCCGTACGAGCGGTGGTGGTCAGGGTGATGTCCAGGCCACGCAGCGCATCGATCTTGTCGTAATCGATTTCCGGGAAGATGATCTGCTCTTTCACGCCCATGCTGTAGTTGCCGCGACCATCGAAGGACTTGGCATTCAGGCCGCGGAAGTCACGCACGCGCGGCAGGGAGATGGACAGCAGACGATCCAGGAACTCGTACATCCGGTCGCTACGCAGGGTGACCTTGACGCCGATCGGCCAGCCTTCACGGATCTTGAAGCCTGCGATGGACTTACGAGCGTAAGTCACGACCGGCTTCTGACCAGTGATCTTTTCCAGATCGGCTACGGCGTTCTCGATGATCTTCTTATCACCGACCGCCTCGCCAAGACCCATGTTCAGGGTGATTTTGGTAACGCGCGGAACTTCCATCACGTTCGCCAGCTGAAGCTCTTCTTTCAGCTTGGGCGCGATTTCCTTCCGATAAATTTCTTTCAATCGTGCCATGGTGATCTACCTAGCAGCCTCAAGCCTGAACCGGTTTCTGGGTCGACTTGAAGACACGAATTTTCTTACCGTCTTCTACCTTGAAGCCAACGCGGTCAGCCTTGCTGGTTTCAGTATTGAAGATGGCGACGTTGGAGACGTGCAGAGGCGCCTCCTTCTCGACGATACCGCCCTGTTGGCCGAGCATCGGATTGGGCTTGGTGTGGCGCTTGATCAGGTTCACCCCGCCGACGACCAGACGGTCGTCAGCGAGAACCTTCAGCACCTTGCCACGCTTGCCCTTGTCCTTGCCGGCAATGACGATTACTTCGTCGTCACGACGAATCTTTTGCATGACGGCTACTCCTTACAGCACTTCGGGGGCGAGCGAGACGATCTTCATGAACTTCTCGGTACGGAGTTCACGAGTCACTGGCCCAAAGATACGGGTGCCGATCGGCTCCTGCTTGTTGTTCAGCAGGACGGCGGCGTTGCCGTCGAAGCGGATGATGGAACCGTCGGTACGACGTACGCCGTGCTTGGTGCGAACGACCACGGCAGTCATGACCTGGCCCTTCTTCACTTTGCCGCGCGGAATCGCTTCCTTGACGGTGACCTTGATGATGTCGCCGATGCCGGCGTAACGGCGGTGGGAACCGCCGAGCACCTTGATGCACATCACACGACGCGCGCCGCTGTTGTCAGCGACATCGAGCATGGATTGAGTCTGAATCATATAATTTCTCCGACCCCTAGTCCTTAGACTTCCACCGCGCGTTCAACGATATCAACCAGGGTCCAGGCCTTGGTCTTGGCCAGCGGACGGGTTTCGCGAATGGTGACCAGGTCACCAATGCGGCACTGATTGGATTCGTCGTGTGCGTGCAGTTTGGTCGAACGCTTGACGTATTTGCCGTAGATCGGGTGCTTGACGCGACGCTCGATCAGTACGGTGACGGTCTTGTCCATTTTGTCGCTGACGACGCGGCCGGTCAGCGTACGGACGGTTTTCTGAGCTTCAGCCATGATCACTTACCTGCTTGCTGATTGAGCACAGTTTTAACGCGAGCGATGTCGCGCTTAACCTGCGAGAGCAGGTGAGACTGCCCCAACTGGCCAGTTGCTTTCTGCATGCGCAGATTGAACTGGTCGCGCAGCAGGCCGAGCAGTTGCTCGTTCAGCTGCTCAACGGATTTTTCACGAAGTTCATTCGCTTTCATCACATCACCGTCCGCTTAACAAAGGAGGTGGCGAGGGGCAGCTTTGCAGCAGCCAGGGCGAAAGCCTCACGCGCCAGCTCTTCGGAAACACCCTCGATCTCGTACAGGACCTTGCCCGGCTGGATCTGGGCTACCCAGTACTCGACCCCACCCTTACCTTTACCCATACGAACTTCGAGGGGCTTCTTGGTGACAGGCTTGTCAGGGAATACGCGGATCCAGATCTTGCCGCCACGCTTCACGTGACGGGTCAGCGCACGACGCGCGGACTCGATCTGACGAGCAGTAAGGCGGCCACGGCTAGTGGCCTTCAGTGCGTACTCACCGAAGCTGACCTTACTACCACGATGAGCCAGACCACGGTTGTGGCCGGTCATTTGTTTGCGGAACTTCGTACGCTTGGGTTGCAGCATTTGCGTACTCCTTACCTAGCAGCTTTTTTACGAGGAGCGGGTGCTACCGGCTTCAGCTCTTCCTGGCGGCCACCGATGACCTCGCCCTTGAAGATCCAAACCTTGACACCGATCACACCGTAAGTGGTGTGCGCTTCGTAGGTGGCATAGTCGATATCGGCGCGCAGGGTGTGCAGGGGCACACGACCTTCGCGATACCATTCGGTACGGGCGATTTCAGCCCCACCCAGACGACCGCTGACCTGAATCTTGATGCCCTTGGCACCAATGCGCATGGCGTTCTGTACGGCGCGCTTCATGGCGCGACGGAACATTACGCGACGCTCCAGCTGCTGGGCTACGCTCTGCGCAACCAGCATGGCATCGAGTTCCGGCTTGCGGATTTCCTCGATGTTGATGTGCACGGGCACACCCATTTGCTTGGTCAGGTCCTGGCGCAGTTTCTCAACATCTTCACCTTTCTTGCCGATCACGATGCCGGGACGAGCGGTGTGGATGGTGATGCGTGCGGTTTGAGCCGGACGATGAATATCGATACGGCTTACGGACGCGCTTTTTAGTTTGTCTTGGAGGTACTCACGCACCTTCAGGTCGGCAAACAGGTAATCCGCATAGTTCTTGCGGTCTGCGTACCAAACGGAGGTGTGCTCCTTGACGATACCCAGGCGAATGCCATTGGGATGTACTTTCTGACCCATCTGTCGACTCCGTTACTTGTCCGCAACCTTGACCGTGATATGGCAAGACCGCTTCACGATGCGATCAGCACGGCCTTTGGCACGCGGCATGATGCGCTTGAGCGAACGACCTTCGTTGACGAAGACGGTGGAGACCTTCAGGTCATCCACATCGGCGCCTTCGTTGTGCTCAGCGTTGGCAACGGCCGACTCCAGCACTTTCTTCATGATCTCGGCGGCTTTCTTACTGCTGAAAGCCAGGAGGTTGAGCGCTTCGCCCACCTTCTTCCCGCGGATCTGGTCGGCGACCAAGCGGGCTTTCTGGGCGGAGATACGAGCGCCCGACAGCTTAGCGGCTACTTCCATCTTCCTTACCCCTTAACGCTTGGCTTTCTTGTCCGCAGCATGCCCGCGGTAGGTGCGGGTAGCGGCGAACTCGCCCAGTTTGTGGCCGACCATGTCCTCGTTGACGAGAACCGGTACGTGTTGACGGCCGTTGTGCACGGCGATGGTCAGACCAACCATATGCGGCAGAATCATCGAACGACGCGACCAGGTCTTGATCGGCTTGCGGTCGTTCTTTTCCACCGCGACTTCGACCTTCTTCAACAGGTGAAGATCGATAAACGGACCTTTTTTCAGTGAACGTGGCACTGTGGTATCCCTCTATTTACTTGCGGCGGCGGACGATCATGTTATCGGTACGCTTGTTCGAGCGAGTCTTCTTACCCTTGGTCTGAAGACCCCACGGCGATACCGGATGACGACCAGCAGAGGTACGGCCTTCACCACCACCATGCGGGTGGTCGACCGGGTTCATCGCCACGCCGCGAACGGTCGGGCGAACACCACGCCAGCGCGTAGCACCGGCTTTACCCAGCGAACGCAGGCTGTGCTCGGAGTTCGAGACTTCGCCCAGGGTCGCACGGCACTCAGCCAGGACTTTACGCATTTCACCGGAGCGCAGACGCAGGGTTACGTACGCACCTTCACGCGCGACCAGCTGGGCGGAAGCGCCAGCGGAGCGAGCGATCTGAGCGCCTTTACCCGGCTTCAGCTCGATACCATGAACAGTGCTACCCACCGGGATGTTGCGCAGAGGCATGCTGTTGCCTGCCTTGATCGGCGCACCGATACCGGAGATCAGCTGGTCACCTGCAGCAACGCCCTTGGGGGCGATGATGTAGCGACGCTCGCCGTCTGCATACTTCAGCAGAGCGATGTGTGCAGTGCGGTTCGGATCGTATTCGACGCGCTCAACGATGGCAGGGATGCCATCCTTGTTGCGACGGAAGTCGACCAGACGGTAGTGCTGCTTGTGACCACCACCGATATGACGGGTGGTGATACGACCGTTGTTGTTACGGCCGCCAGACTTGGATTTCTTTTCCAGCAGCGGTGCGTAGGGAGCGCCTTTGTGCAGCTCCTGATTCACCACCTTGACGACAAAGCGACGACCAGCGGAAGTCGGTTTGCACTTAACGATTGCCATGATGCACCCCTTTACTCAGCGCTGGTGGCGAAATCGAGATCTTGGCCCGGCTGGAGAGCGATGTACGCTTTTTTCCAGTCGTTACGCTTGCCCAGACCGCGAGCGGTGCGCTTGGTCTTACCCTTGACGTTCAGGGTAGTGACGCGCTGTACCTTCACGCTGAACAGGCTTTCTACGGCCTTCTTGATTTCCAGCTTGGTTGCATCGGTGGCAACCTTGAAAACGAATTGGCTCTTGCCGTCCGCGAGACCCGTGGCTTTCTCGGAGATGTGCGGACCAAGCAGCACTTTGAATACGCGTTCCTGGTTCATCCTAGCAGCTCCTCGAACTTCTTCACGGCGGACACGGTGACCAGCACCTTGTCGTAGGCGATCAGGCTGACGGGGTCGGAACCTTGGACATCACGTACATCGACGTGCGCCAGGTTGCGCGCAGCGAGGTACAGGTTCTCGTCGACACCATCGGTCACGATCAGCACGTCTTTCAGACCCAGGGTGTCCAGCTTGGCAACCAGGCCCTTGGTTTTCGGTGCATCGACAGCGAAGTCGGCAACGACGACCAGACGGTCCAGACGAACGAGCTCGGCAAGGATGGAGCGCAGTGCTGCGCGGTACATCTTCTTGTTCAGCTTCTGTTCGTGGCTACGCGGTTTAGCGGCGAAAGTGGTGCCGCCCCCACGCCAGATGGGGCTACGGATGGTGCCAGCACGAGCACGACCGGTGCCCTTCTGACGCCACGGCTTCTTGCCACCACCAGAGACTTCGGAGCGAGTCTTCTGCGCCTTGCTGCCCTGACGGCCGCCAGCCATGTAGGCCACGACTGCCTGGTGCACCAGGGTCTCGTTGAATTCGCCACCAAAGGTACGCTCGGAGACTTCGATAGCCTGAGCGCCGTTCACATTCAATTGCATCTCAGCTTCCCCCTTAACCGCGAGCCTTGGCTGCCGGACGCACGATCACATCACCGCCGGTAGCGCCGGGAACGGCACCCTTGACCAGCAGCAGATTGCGTTCAGCATCGACGCGCACGATCTCCAGGGATTGAACGGTTACCCGCTCCGCACCCAGATGACCGGACATTTTCTTGCCCTTGAACACTCGACCAGGAGTCTGGCACTGGCCGATGGAACCCGGGACGCGGTGGGAAACGGAGTTACCGTGGGTGTTATCCTGACCACGGAAGTTCCAGCGCTTGATGGTGCCCGCGAAGCCCTTACCCTTGGACTCGCCGGTAACGTCTACCATCTGGCCTGCCTGGAACAGATCGACAGTGATCTGGTCACCAGCGGCATACTGCTCTTCGCCCAGACGGAATTCCCACACGCCGCGACCGGCGGCGACATTCGCCTTGGCAAAGTGACCAGCTTGCGCTTTGGTAACGCGAGAAGCACGACGCTCGCCGGCGGTGACTTGCACTGCACGGTAGCCATCGGTTTCTTCAGTCTTGAACTGGGTGACGCGATTCGGCTCGACCTCGATGACCGTAACCGGAATAGAGACACCTTCCTCGGTGAAAATGCGGGTCATGCCGCATTTACGACCGACAACACCAATTGTCATGTTGTAAACCTCTTGAGTGTACGGGGCTTTCACCCGCTATGGCCGCCCATTTCAGAGCGTTACACGACCAATGCCGAAGGCATTAGCCGAGGCTGATCTGTACTTCAACGCCTGCAGCAAGATCGAGCTTCATCAGCGCATCGACGGTTTTATCCGTCGGCTGGACGATGTCCAGTACACGCTTATGTGTACGAATTTCGTACTGATCACGCGCATCTTTGTTGACGTGCGGAGAGATCAGCACGGTGAAACGTTCCTTGCGGGTCGGCAGAGGGATTGGACCACGCACCTGAGCACCAGTACGTTTCGCGGTTTCCACGATTTCCTGGGTTGATTGATCGATCAGGCGATGGTCAAAAGCCTTCAACCGAATCCGGATTTGTTGGTTTTGCATTTGACCTCAGACTCCAATTTACCATTCCCAACGGACGGACTACGCCCGTTAAAAGGAGGCGCAATTGTACGGATGCCCCCACAGGGTGTCAATATTTAACCAACGAACGAAAAAAGGGGCCCCGGAGGGCCCCTTTTCTGATGGCAGGATCAGCGATTACTCGATGATCTTGGCAACCACGCCGGCGCCAAC
>NZ_KV819840.1:0-4851 GCF_001815235.1 Pseudomonas sp. HMSC065H01
TATTAAGTTAGGTGGAATGCTTTTGAGCTAGGCTGAATCCGTTGACGCTCAGGGGGCGCCCATGACCACCACCCCATTGCACAAGCAAGTGTTAAGTCGTTATTCCAGTGTACAAGCTTGGCTGGAGCTCTTGGGTAATCTGGGGCGTGCGCCGGCCACCCTTGACGCCTATGGCCGTGCCCTTGCGCATTACTTATTGCATTGCGAAGGGAGTGGGCTGAAACCCGAATCCGCGACATTCGAACAAGTCACGCTCTACATCCGTGAGCTGCTACCTGGCGCAAAGAGCGCGGTGGCGAATTCAACCTTGCACCAGCGGCTTACTGCTATCCGGTTGTGGTACGACCACCTCGTTTTTCAGGGTCTTTGCGAGCACAACCCCGTGCCCCGCGGACAGCATGGTCGGCTGGCCCAAGTGCCTGGACATGGAGGGTTTGTCAGGGGCTTGCTCCCACGGCTGATTAAGTTGCCAGACATTCCCACCGATGAGCAGTGGCGACACTTTCTCAGTATTGCGGCCAGGTCGTCTATCCGTGATCGACTAATGCTGTCGTTGGCGTATTTCGGGGCTCTTCGCCGTGCCGAGTTGGTGGCCTTGCGTATTGAGGATTTAGACGTTGCACACCGACTGATCTCGGTGCGAGCGGAAACGACCAAAGGCAAACGCAGCCGCGTCGTGTGCTACAGCCCAGACATTGCACCTGTCTTGATAGAGCATCTACATGCTCTTCGCGGCGCTGGCTGGATGCGAGGTTCGTTGTTTCGATCAGCATCAGATCGTAATCGAGGCTCGCCACTGTCCCGTTGGGCGTGGAGTAAAACGGTTGAAGGGTGGGCCAAGGAAGCGAAACTATCGCACCTGAGCACTCATACCTTTCGCCACCTTCGGCTTACCCATCTGGCCCGTGCGGGCTGGAAGCTCCATGAACTGACCACGTATGCTGGACATCGAGACCCCAAAACCACTTTGATTTACCTGCACCTATCTGGCGCGGATTTAACCGCAAAGATGGCGCACTCCGTCGGCAGTCTCGATGCTCGGATGTTCTGTGAACTCTTTGGGTCTGAGGCATTGCTATGAGCACCCCCTCAGTCACCCCTTATGTTCCGTTCGACGCGAGCAAGTACGTACGTCAGAGCGATCTATCGAAAATCGAGCTGAGCATACTTTCGAATCGCTCTCACCGTTCAGACTGGGGCTACCTCCAATCAGAGATACCTGAGCTCATGAGGCCGCTAGCTGATATAGCGGCGCACAGCGGCGTTTCTCAGCGATTAGCCATTTCATCAGTGGCAGTCATTCTCTGGAATGTCAGCAAAACCGGTAAACCCTACTGGTGTTGGTCTGAGTCGCAGTGGTTGACCTTGCTCAGTAATCGAGCAGGATCACGACCATATCTCGCTTCCGTTGCTTACCATCTCGGCGATTTTCGAACCCCGCAGCGTATCGCCAAATTCCGGCAGCCGGCGATATATGCTTCTTTTATCTTCGGCCATGCCGTGTTCAGACATGAGCACGTTCGCTTGAGCCAAGCGTTGAGATCGCTGGGCTACGCTGCTCGCCATCTTGAGCAGTTCCTTTCCAACGTGCTGGGTGCCTTGATGCTGGAAAACGGCGATCCGCGGTTGGAGACATTCACCGAGGAACTGCTACTGAAGGGCCAACAGCATCGAAGCGAAGGTGTCGCGAGATCGGTCGGAAAGGTATCTCACGGCCTCGCTGCCATGGGGATTTTGGCGAAACCTTTACGCATGCGAGGCTATACCTGTTGGCGGGCGAAAAGCATCGAAGGCATCGATCCGACTTGGGCAATGTGGTGCCGTCGATGGCGAGACACTTCCACCTTGCGTCCACGCACACGTGAAAGCAATTACAGTTTTATCTTGAGGACCGGTGTCTGGCTAGCGCGCGAGCAATCAGGAATGGCGGCGCCTACCGATTGGAGCATGTCCACTTGCGCTGCATTTATTGCTGCCGTCGACCGGATGACGGTCGGTGAGTGGGCTTTGGAGTCAGCGAAGGGAACACAGCTAAAGGGGCTTGGTCAGCCTATCGCTGCCAACTCGAAGCGCGGCTTTCTACATGCCTTGCGACGATTTTTTACAGACTTTGAACTCTGGGGATGGGGTCGTTTGAAGTTCAGCCCCCGGCATCACCTCGCCACCCCGCGATCCGTGACATTCAACTCGGGTATCAACCCGCGGGTAATTGATGACTCGACCTGGCTCAAGCTGATTTGGGCGAGTCTAAATCTTGAGCGTAGTGATCTGCTTTCGGAGATTCACTATCCGCTGTCGATGGTTCAAGCCATTGCTGTAGTGTGGACGCACGCTGGTTTGCGCAGCAATGAAATCATGCGCTTGGATAAAAGATGCGCGCATCCTCAGACCAATGATGTGGTACACGAGGATGGGACCATCGTTCCAGCAAAAACTTTATGCTATCTCGATATTCCTGCCAGCAAGACGTTCAAAGCTTTCGTCAAACCTGTAGCGGTGGTCGTGAAGGAGCGCATTGACGCCTGGCTGGAGGACAGGCCTGCTAACCAGGCCGCTTTGCTGGATGAGCGAACCGGGGAAAAAGTTAGCTACCTATTTCAGTTTCGAGGCAAGCGCATAGGCTCCAGTGTCATTAATGGCACCATCATTCCAATGCTATGCGCCAAGGCGGGTGTGCCACTGGAGGACAGTCGCGGGCGAATCACCAGCCACCGGGGACGTGCCTCCGCAGTGACGGCGCTCGCCAGCGTCCCTCAGGGCATGTCGCTGATCGAGCTAATGCAGTGGTCGGGACATAGCTCGCCGAATTCGACTTTGCATTACATTCGAATTCGGCCTACCAAGCTGGCAGCATCCTTCGTTAAAGCCGATCAAATGGCCCATATGGTCTCCGTTTTGATCGATCATGACGTAATTGTTCGCCATTCAGATGCCCCCTACACCTTCTATGACTTGGGCGACTCGTATTGTTCAAATCCCTTCTGGAGCAGCTGCCCACATCGCATGGCCTGTGCGGGGTGTGACTTCAACTTGCCGAAAGCCAGCGCAAGGGCCCAAGCATTGGAAAGCAAATCGTCTATCGGACGGTACTTGGAGGCCGTGCCTTTAACTCCCGACGAGCGAGCCATTGCCGAGGGCGACTTGGAAAAGCTGGAGAGCCTCATTCGAAAGCTGGACAATGTGCCGGCTCTAGACGGCAGGATGCCGAGGAGATCGATGAGAGAAAGAGGAGGCTATAAGTAGAAAAGTTCTTAAGCGACTAGTGGCTCGCTAGACATACCTGTCGCGTTACTCCTAAGTTATGCGACACACTAGATTTTTCGGGGTTTTGCTGGGCTGCGGGTGTCGCAGGAGTGTGCCGCACGTAGATCGAAGTTAAACCTGATGCTAGGCCGGCTCATGCACTAGCCGGATGTCGATTTCTCTGTCGACATACTGCCACTCCACCGAGGCTCGGAGTTCGGCCAGAAGCCTGTTAAAGGCCGTCTCATCAGACGGGGAATATTCGAACCAAGTCAAGAAGTCGAAGGGTTCGTTCTCGCCCAGGTCCCGACAATGGTGGAGGCGGCGGGCCACAGCAGGGAGATATTGGAGCCCGATGTGAATGTGACGGGACTGTTCCTCAAAAATCTTCCGGCGTTCGTCTTGAGACAGTCCCCACCATGAGGGGTTTTTCCGGATAGGGATCAGGGCGGCGCAGGTAGCCTCTGCTCGACCCAAGCTTGGCTGCTTCGCCACGAGACGATCCTTCTCTTCACGCACGACATAGCGCTCGTTACTCGTTATCCCGCGAAGGAGCCATTTGGTGCCCGGAGGCTGCGGCGAAACAGAGCCAGCGGCTACGTTGAGCCGTGGGATTCCAGGGAGAGGGGCTCCTGCCACGGCATTCATCGCAACAACGCGCCAAACCCCCGTTTCTCCACCAGCGAACGTAAATACTCGTGTATTCATCAGGTTCCTCTCAGGCCTTTCGCCTATTTCTCAGATAACGCAAAACCTGCACTGCCCGGCGCAACCACGGAGACAAATATGAAAGGTCCTGGACCAGAGTTCACGGCACCATGTACTTGCCCAGGTTTTGCAATGGCAATATCTCCAGCTTTAAGATGAATTTCTACGCCGTTGCCTTGATAATACTTGGCCTCACCTGAGATAACCGTCCAAGTATCTTGGCCGTGAGGATGGACATGGGCAGCTATTTCCTGCCTAGGGTAGGCGTGCCAAACTACAACGACAGAATCGTTGGTCTCCAGAACAACTGAACGGATCGGTTCGCCGTTAGACGGACGGACATATTCGTCCACCGAAAAAATCCGCGATTCCGTTTCTGCTTTCATGTTCACACTCCATTCCTGCACCGCAAGGTGACGTGCATCTGGCACTAACACCAAGACGAAGCCTTGATCTTGATGGGGGCGGAGAAGCTCGACACGCCGAACGGCATCATGAAGAGCACTTTCATGCGGCACCAACCATTTCTTTTAACGACACGAGGCTCGTATGCACATGACGATATGTACTTGAGCGCCTTTCGGAAAAGCTATGTTATAGGACGGAGACCGTCAATACTCCGTCGTGGGTAGGCATGACAGAACGGTAGGATAACGGCGACGTTTTGGTCATATGTACATGGGAGGGCGGTTCACCGCTCGGCAGGGGTGTTGTCGATGGACAGGTGTCCGCCTTCGATGTAACAGATCAGCTTTGACCGGTTACTAACAGGATGACCGGATGATCCGGTGAGCGACGGCGATCTCCTCAGAAGCTACAGCCATACCGGTTGGGTATGAGAAGCTCCAAGGGCGAGCATGGCCCGGTTCTTATTGACTTTCTATTACACATAAACGGCGA
>NZ_KV819841.1:0-1492 GCF_001815235.1 Pseudomonas sp. HMSC065H01
CCATTCGTCATTGGCCGAATCGAACAGGGCGAAGGTCTGCCCCGGCTTGGCGGGCTCGCCCATCTGCGCATTGTTCGGGGTGGCGAAGGCAATGCCGCCCTCCATCAGCGCCTCCATCGACTCGGTGCGTAGCGACAGGCCCTTGAACAGGCTGGCGTCGACGCCGAAGCCGCTGGCATTCCAGAAACGGCTGCCGGTACGCACCAGCGGTACGTAGCGCGGTTCGATGAGGATGCTGATCAGCACCCGGTCGGCCTGTTCGCCCAAGGCCAGGTCGACGACCTTGCCCACCGGGATCTGCCGGTAGGTCACCAGGTTGCCCGGCTTGATCGAGCCCTTGCGCGGCGCGCTGAGGGTCAGCCGCAGGCCGTTTTCCCGACCCAGCAGGTTGGGCGCTTCGGCGAGAGTCTGGAAGCGTGCCTGGCGCTCGCCCGGCGTGCTCGACGGCAGCGCCTCGATATAGGGGCCGCTGACCAGGGTTCCGAGGTTCTCGGTACGCAGCAGGCCGAGCGCCGGACGCACCACCCAGAAGCGGGTTCCGCTGCGGGCGACGCGCTCGCCGGCGGAAGTCAGGCGGGCCTTCATCAGTACCCCGGAGAGGTCCGGGTTCAGCTCGACGCTTTCGATCTTGCCGATGTCCAGGCCCTTGAAGCGGATCGGCGTGCCTTCGCGCAGGCCGTCGGCATTGTCGATGCTCAGCTGGATTTCCACGCCACGGGCCATCGCCGCCTCCTCGCTGTCGAAGAGGGTGAAGCGCCGCACCTTGGTCACGGTCGGCGCCTTCGGATCGAGGGTGTCGAAGGAAATCCCGCCGGTGATCAGGGTCTGTAGCGACTCGCTCTTCACCTGCACGCCGCTGAGGTTGCCGGTCAGGGTGATCCCGCTGGAGTTCCAGAAGCGCGTCGAGGTATTCACCAGGTGTGCGTACTCCGGCTCGATGTGCACACCCACCACCACTCGCTGGCGGTCGCGCGACAGCTGGTAGCTCTGCACGCTGCCGACGCGGACCTGGCGGTAGAGGATCGGCGCGCCGATGTCGATCGAGCCGAGCTTGTCGCTGGTCAGCACCAGGTGCAGGCCGGGCGCGTCGGTGTTCAGCGGCGGCGCTTTCGGGCGGATGGTGAACTCGCGACTCGGCGCGCCGCTCTTGGCGAAGCGCACGTCGATGTAGTTACCTTTCACCAGGGCCTCGAGGCCAGTGATGCCGGCCAGGGAGATGCTTGGCTTGACGGTCCAGAATTCGGTGCCTTCCAGCAGCATGTCCTCGACCCGCGGATCCATCGCCAGGTCGGCAGTGGCGCTGCTGTAGTCCTTGCCCATGTCGATCGACTTGACCAGGCCGACCTGCACGCCGTTGAACATCACCGGGGTACGCCCTGGATCGATACCACTGACGTCGTTCATCTTCAGTTTCACGCGCAAACCGGCCTGGGCCGCGTCGTAGTCGTCGTACAGGCGGAACGGCTTGCTCGGATCGGTCGGCGGGCTGTCG
>NZ_KV819842.1:0-5269 GCF_001815235.1 Pseudomonas sp. HMSC065H01
GAAGGGGGACCCACCATGGACGATCTATTGCAACGCGTACGGCGCTGCGAAGCGCTGCAGCAACCCGAATGGGGCGATCCGTCGCGCCTGCGCGACGTGCAGGCGTACCTGCGCGGCAGTCCGGCGCTGATCCGCGCCGGCGACATCCTGGCCCTGCGCGCGACCCTGGCGCGGGTCGCCCGCGGCGAGGCGCTGGTGGTGCAGTGCGGCGACTGCGCCGAGGACATGGACGACCACCATGCCGAGAACGTGGCGCGCAAGGCCGCCGTGCTGGAACTGCTGGCCGGCGCCCTGCGCCTGGCCGGCCGGCGGCCGGTGATCCGCGTCGGGCGCATCGCCGGGCAGTACGCCAAGCCGCGTTCCAAGCCGCACGAGCAGGTCGGCGAGCAGACCCTGCCGGTCTATCGCGGCGACATGGTCAACGGCCGCGAGGCCCATGCCGAGCAGCGCCGGGCCGATCCGCAGCGGATCCTCAAGGGCTACGCGGCGGCGCGCAACATCATGCGCCACCTGGGCTGGGACGCCGCGTCCGGGCAGGAGGCGAATGCCTCGCCGGTCTGGACCAGCCACGAGATGCTGCTGCTCGACTACGAGCTGTCGATGCTGCGCGAGGACGAGCAGCGCCGGGTCTATCTCGGTTCGACCCACTGGCCGTGGATCGGCGAGCGCACCCGCCAGGTCGACGGTGCCCATGTGGCGCTGCTGGCCGAGGTGCTCAACCCGGTGGCCTGCAAGGTCGGCCCGGAGATCGGCCGCGACCAGTTGCTGGCGCTCTGCGAGCGCCTCGACCCGCGCCGCGAGCCGGGGCGCCTGACGCTGATCGCGCGGATGGGCGCGCAGAAGGTCGGCGAGCGCCTGCCGCCGCTGGTGGAGGCGGTGCGCGCGGCGGGGCACCCGGTGATCTGGCTGAGCGACCCGATGCACGGCAACACCATCGTCGCGCCCTGCGGCAACAAGACCCGCCTGGTGCGCAGCATCGCCGAGGAGGTGGCGGCGTTCCGCCTGGCGGTGTCCGGCTCCGGCGGCGTGGCCGCCGGGCTGCACCTGGAAACCACCCCGGACGACGTCACCGAGTGCGTCGCCGATTCCAGCGGCCTGCACCAGGTCAGCCGGCACTACACCAGCCTCTGCGATCCGCGGCTGAACCCCTGGCAGGCGCTCAGCGCGGTGATGGCCTGGTCCGGCGCAGAAGCGATCCCGAGCGCAACCTTCCCCCTGGAGACCGTGGCATGAGCGGCATTCCCGAAATCACCGCCTATCCCTTGCCGACTGCCCAGCAGTTGCCGGCCAACCTGGCGCGCTGGAGCCTGGAGCCGCGGCGCGCGGTGCTGCTGGTGCACGACATGCAGCGCTACTTCCTGCGCCCGCTGCCCGAGAGCCTGCGCGCCGGACTGGTGGCCAACGCCGCGCGGCTGCGCCGCTGGTGCGTCGAGCAGGGTGTGCAGATCGCCTACACCGCCCAGCCGGGCAGCATGACCGAGGAGCAGCGCGGTCTGCTCAAGGACTTCTGGGGGCCGGGCATGCGCGCCAGTCCGGCCGACCGCGAGGTGGTCGAGGAGCTGGCGCCGGGGCCGGACGACTGGCTGCTGACCAAGTGGCGCTACAGCGCCTTCTTCCACTCCGACCTGCTCCAGCGGATGCGCGCCGCCGGCCGCGACCAGTTGGTGCTGTGCGGCGTATACGCCCACGTCGGGGTGCTGATCTCCACGGTCGACGCCTACTCCAACGACATCCAGCCGTTCCTGGTGGCCGACGCCATCGCCGACTTCAGCGAGGCGCACCACCGCATGGCCCTGGAATACGCCGCCAGCCGCTGCGCGATGGTGGTCACCACCGACGAGGTGCTGGAATGAACGCCCTGCCCACATCGCTGTTGCAGCGCCTGCTCGAACGGCCGGCGCCGTTCGCCTTGCTCTACCGCCCGGAAAGCAATGGCCCGGGCCTGCTCGACGTGATCCGCGGCGAGGCGCTCGAACTGCACGGCCTGGCCGACCTGCCGCTGGACGAGCCCGGCCCGGGCCTGCCGCGCCATGACCTGCTGGCGCTGATTCCCTACCGGCAGATCGCCGAGCGCGGCTTCGAGGCGCTCGATGACGGCACGCCGCTGCTGGCGCTGAAGGTCCTGGAGCAGGAGCTGCTGCCGCTGGAACAGGCCCTGGCGCTGCTGCCGAACCAGGCGCTGGAACTGAGCGAGGAAGGTTTCGACCTCGACGACGAGGCCTACGCCGAAGTGGTCGGGCGGGTCATCGCCGACGAGATCGGTCGCGGCGAAGGCGCCAACTTCGTGATCAAGCGGCGCTTCCAGGCGCGCATCGACGGCTACGCCACGGCCAGCGCGCTGAGTTTCTTCCGCCAGTTGCTGCTGCGCGAGAAGGGCGCCTACTGGACCTTCATCGTCCACACCGGCGAACGCACCCTGGTCGGCGCCTCGCCCGAGCGACACATCAGCGTGCGCGACGGCCTGGCGGTGATGAACCCGATCAGCGGCACCTACCGCTACCCGCCGGCCGGGCCGAACCTGGCCGAGGTCATGGAATTCCTCGACAACCGCAAGGAAGCCGACGAGCTGTACATGGTGGTGGACGAGGAGCTGAAGATGATGGCGCGGATCTGCGAGGACGGCGGCCGGGTGCTCGGTCCCTACCTCAAGGAGATGGCGCACCTGGCGCACACCGAGTACTTCATCGAGGGCCAGACCAGCCGCGACGTGCGCGAGGTGCTGCGCGAGACGCTGTTCGCCCCGACCGTCACCGGCAGCCCGCTGGAAAGCGCCTGCCGGGTGATCCGCCGCTACGAGCCGCAGGGTCGCGGCTACTACAGCGGGGTGGCGGCGCTGATCGGCGGTGACGGCCAGGGCGGGCGCACGCTGGACTCGGCGATCCTGATCCGCACCGCCGAGATCGAGGGCGACGGCCGCCTGCGCATCGGCGTCGGCTCGACCATCGTGCGTCACTCCGATCCCCTGGGCGAGGCGGCGGAAAGCCGGGCCAAGGCTTCCGGGCTGATCGCCGCGCTGAAGAGCCAGGCGCCGCAGCGCCTGGGCTCGCACCCGCACGTGGTGGCGGCGCTGGCCAGCCGCAACGCGCCGATCGCCGACTTCTGGCTGCGCGGCGCCAGCGAGCGCCAGCAGTTGCAGGCCGACCTGTCCGGACGCGAGGTGCTGATCGTCGATGCCGAGGACACCTTCACCTCGATGATCGCCAAGCAGCTCAAGTCGCTGGGCCTGACGGTGACCGTGCGCGGCTTCCAGGAGCCGTACTCGTTCGACGGCTACGACCTGGTGATCATGGGCCCCGGCCCGGGCAACCCCACCGAGATCGGCCAGCCGAAGATCGGCCACCTGCACCTGGCCATCCGTTCGCTGCTCAGCGAGCGCCGGCCGTTCCTCGCCGTGTGCCTGAGCCACCAGGTGCTGAGCCTGTGCCTGGGCCTGGACCTGCAACGCCGGCAGGAGCCCAACCAGGGCGTGCAGAAACAGATCGACCTGTTCGGCGCCGCCGAGCGCGTCGGCTTCTACAACACCTTCGCCGCGCGCGCCCTGCAGGACCGCATCGAGATTCCCGAGGTCGGCCCGATCGAGATCAGCCGCGACCGCGAGACCGGCGAGGTCCATGCCCTGCGCGGGCCGCGCTTCGCCTCCATGCAATTCCACCCCGAATCGGTGCTGACCCGCGAGGGTCCGCGCATCATCGCCGACCTGCTGCGTCACGCGCTGGTCGAGCGGCGGCCCTGAGCCAGGAGAGCCCATGCACAGATATGTCGTGATAGACGCCTTCGCCAGCGAACCGCTGCAAGGCAACCCGGTGGCGGTGTTCTTCGACTGCGACGACCTCAGCGGCGAGCGCATGCAGCGCATGGCGCGGGAGATGAACCTGTCGGAGAGCACCTTCGTGCTCCGCCCGCAACAGGACGGCGACGCGCGCATCCGCATCTTCACCCCGGTCAACGAACTGCCGTTCGCCGGCCACCCGCTGCTGGGCACCGCCATCGCCCTGGGCGCCGAGACCGACAAGGACAGGCTGTTCCTGGAGACCAGGATGGGCACCGTGCCCTTCGCCCTGGAGCGCCAGGACGGCAAGGTGGTGGCTTGCAGCATGCAGCAGCCGATTCCCACCTGGGAGCACTTCAGCCGACCGGCCGAGCTGCTCGCCGCCCTCGGCCTGAAGGGCTCGACCTTTCCCATCGAGGTCTACCGCAACGGCCCGCGCCACGTGTTCGTCGGCCTGGAGAGCGTCGCCGCGCTGTCCGCGCTGCACCCCGACCACCGCGCGCTGTGCGACTTCCCGGACCTGGCGGTGAACTGCTTCGCCGGCGCCGGGCGGCACTGGCGCAGCCGCATGTTCTCGCCGGCCTACGGCGTGGTCGAGGACGCCGCCACCGGTTCCGCCGCCGGGCCGCTGGCGATCCACCTGGCGCGCCACCGGCAGATTCCCTACGGGCAGCAGATCGAGATCCTCCAGGGCGTCGAGATCGGCCGGCCGTCGCGCATGTACGCCCGCGCCGAGGGCGCCGGCGAGCGGGTCTCGGCGGTGGAAGTGTCGGGCAACGGCGCGGCCTTCGCCGAAGGCCGGGCCTACCTGTGAACGGGCAGAACGGAGGAACGCCGTGATGGGCGTCAACGCGAATATTTCCGAGTCCCTCACCGGGACCATCGAAGCCCCTTTCCCGGAGTTCGAGGCGCCGCCGGCGAACCCCATGGAGGTGCTGCGCAACTGGCTGGAACGCGCCCGCCGCTATGGCGTGCGCGAGCCGCGGGCACTGGCCCTGGCCACGGTCGACGGGCAGGGCCGGCCGTCGACGCGGATCGTGGTGATCGCCGAGTTGGGCGAGCGCGGGGTGGTGTTCGCCACCCACGCCGATAGCCAGAAGGGCCGCGAACTGGCGCAGAACCCCTGGGCCTCGGGGGTGCTGTACTGGCGCGAGAGCAGCCAGCAGATCATCCTCAACGGCCGCGCCGAACGCCTGCCCGACGAGCGCGCCGACGCCCAGTGGCTGAGCCGCCCGTACCAGACCCACCCGATGTCGATCGCCTCGCGGCAGAGCGAAACCCTCGCCGACATCCACGCCCTGCGCGCCGAAGCCCGGCGCCTGGCGGAAACCGACGGCCCGCTGCCGCGCCCGCCGGGCTACTGCCTGTTCGAACTGTGCCTGGAGTCGGTGGAGTTCTGGGGCAACGGCACCGAGCGGCTGCACGAGCGCCTGCGCTACGACCGCGACGAAGGAGGCTGGAAGCACCGCTACCTGCAACCGTGACGACACCGCTGCGCCG
>NZ_KV819843.1:0-11514 GCF_001815235.1 Pseudomonas sp. HMSC065H01
GAGGGAGCAAGCGGTAGGGCGAATAACGCCCCCAGGCGTTATCCGCCGTAGCCTCTGCCGAGCTGGCGGTTATTCGTCCTACGCCGGGCTTTCCTCCAGCGGCTGCTCGCGCAGCAGCTCCAGCCAGGCCTGCGCCGCCCGCGACAGGTAGCCGCCACGGCGCCAGATGAAGGCGATGTCCCAGCGCAGGTCCGGCTCCCTGAGCAGGACCCGCACCACTCCCGGGCGTTCGATCTCGCGAGCGATCACCCGTGGTAGCAGCACCACTCCCTGGTTGGCCGCCACCAGCGCGCCGAGGAAGTCGGCCTGGCCGCTGCGGCCGCCTTCGCGCGGGCTGAAGCCGGCCTCCAGGCAGGCGCGCAGCAGGCGGTCGTTGAGGGTGAAGCTCTGCTGGTAGAGCAGGAACGGGCTGTCCGCCAGTTCGCCGAGGGCGACGCTGGCGGCAGCGGCCTTGGGATGCCCGGCCGGCAGCAGCACGTCCAGCGGTTCGTTGCAGAACGGCTGGTAGTCGAAGCCGTCGTCTGCCGGGGTGAGGCTGCCGGCCAATTCCAGCTCGCCGGCCAGCACCGCCTGCTCCATGGTCTTGCTGCCGCCCTCCACCAGGTGCACGGCGATGTTCGGATAGCGCCGCCGGTATTCGGCGAAGCGTTGGGCGAACAGCGCGTCGGCACCGAGCAACGGCAGGCCCAGGCGCAGTTCGCCGCGGTTGAGCTGGCTGAGGTCGTCCAGTTCGCTGAGCAGGTCGCGGCGCAGCCGCAGCATCTCCTCGGCGCGGCGAAACACCACGGCGCCGGCGTCGGTCAGGCGCACGTGCGGCCCGTTGCGTTCCAATACCTGCACGCCAAGGCTCTGCTCCAGTTGGGCGACCTGCTTGCTGATGGTCGACTGGCTGGCGTGGCGGACCTGCGCCGCCTGGGTGAAGCTGCCCTGGCGGACCACTTCGACGAAGCTGCGGAGTTGACGGAATTCCATTCTGGAATGGCTCTCATGCGGACAATTCGCTTTGGGGATGATAGGCCGGGCCTTATCCTTTCTCCATCCCCGATTTCCCAGCCAAGGCCTTTCCCATGTTGCCCCCGCTCGTCCGCCGTCTGTCCCGCCTTGCCGCCGAACTGGCGGTACTCATCGCCTTCTGGTGGGCTGGCGGCTGGCTGGCGAAGGCCATCGGCCTGCCGCTGCCGGGCGGGGTGGTCGGCCTGGCGGCGCTGTTGCTGCTGTTCGCCAGCGGCCTGCTGCGTCCGGCCTGGCTGCAGGCCGGCGCCGGCCTGTTGCTGGCGGAGATGTTGCTGTTCTTCATCCCGGCGCTGATGAGCCTGCTCGACTACGGCGCGCTGCTACGCAGCGAGGGCTGGCGCATCCTCCTGGTGATCATGCTCAGCACCCTGCTGGTGATGCTGGTCACCGCGGTGTCGGTGGAGTGGATGTGCCGCTGGAGGGCGCGCCATGAGTCTCGATAAGCAAGCCCTGTTCTGGTTGGCGGCGACCGTCGGCGGCTACCTGCTGAGCCGCCAGCTGTACCGCCGGGTGAAGTGGTACTGGCTGTCGCCCATCGTGTTCGTCCCGGTGCTGCTCTACGCCCTGGCGATTCCCACCCATACCCGCTACGCCGACTACGCCCGCGACACCAATTGGCTGGTGGCGCTGCTCGGTCCGGCGACGGTGGCCTTCGCCATCCCGATCTGGCAGCAGCGCGAGCTGCTGATGCGCCACTGGCCGGCGCTGCTGGCCGGGATGTTCGCCGGCACCGCGGTGGCCATCGGCAGCTCCTGGGCGCTGGCCCAGGCCCTGGCGCTGGACGGCCAGGTCACGCTGTCGTTGCTGCCGCGCTCGATCACCACGCCGTTCGCCATGGAGATGTCCCACGACCTGGGTGGCGTGCCGGAACTGACCGCCGCCTTCGTGATGATCACCGGGGTGTTCGGCGCGGTGATCGGCGGCACCCTGCTGCGCGTCCTGCGCTTGCGCACGCCGCTGGCCCGCGGCGCGCTGTTCGGCGTCGGCGCGCACGGCGCCGGCACCAGTCGGGCCTACGAGTTCGGCGGCGAGGAAGGTTCGGCGGCCGGTCTGCTGATGGTTCTCACCGGGCTGTTCAACCTGCTGGTCGCACCCCTGGTCGCCCACTGCCTGTAGCCTGCGCGCATAGGCCGGCTGAATCCTCCGCCATTCAGCCGGCGCGCGAGTGTAAGCCCGGCGACAGTCGCCGGAGGAGGGCGGGGCTAGACTGCGGGCATCCGATAACGACAAAAGAGGATGCCGCCGTGACCGCCGTTCACTCCCTGCCCGCCGATGTGCAAGCCCAGGTCTCCGCCGCCGAATGGCAGACCCGTGTCGATCTCGCTGCCTGCTACCGGCTGGTCGCCCTGCACGGTTGGGACGACCTGATCTTCACCCACATCTCGGCCAAGGTGCCGGGCACCGAGGACTTCCTGATCAACCCGTTCGGCCTGATGTTCCACGAGATCACCGCCTCCAGCCTGGTGAAGGTGGATGCCAGCGGCAAGAAGCTGATGGACAGCCCCTACGAGATCAACCCGGCCGGCTACACCATCCATAGCGCGGTGCACGAGGTCCGCCACGACGTCGAGTGCGTGCTGCACACCCATACCGCCGCGGGGATCGCGGTGTCCTGCCAGAAGCAGGGCCTGTTGCCGCTGTCGCAGCAATCGTTGTTCGTGCTCTCCAGCCTGTCCTACCACGCCTACGAGGGCGTCGCCCTGAACCATGAGGAAAAGGCCCGCCTGCAGGCCGACCTGGGGGCCAGCAATTTCCTGATCCTGCCCAACCACGGCCTGCTCACCTGCGGCGGTTCCATCGCCGATACCTTCCTCATGATGTTCACCCTGCAACGCGCCTGCGAGGTACAGGTGATGGCGCAGAGCGGCGGCGCCGAGCTGATCCACATCCCGGGGCAGATCCTCGCCGGCGCGCGCGACATGATCGCCGGGGTGATGCGCAGCAAGACCGGCATGGGCGGCCAGCTCGCCTGGCCGGCGCTGCTGCGCAAGCTCGACCAGCAGAACCCGGGCTACCGCCAGTGACCGCGGCGCTGCCCGGCATTCCACTGGAGGCCTGGCGGAGGCGGGGCCGCACCCTGGATTTCAAGGGCTTCCCGATCCGCTACTGGGAAGCCGGGCAGGGTCGGCCGTTGCTGCTGATCCACGGTTTTCCCAGCGCCGCCTGGGACTGGCACTACCTCTGGGAGCCGCTGGCGCAGCGCTACCGCGTGCTGGTCTGCGACCTGCTCGGCTTCGGCGATTCGGCCAAGCCGCGCGCCCATCGCTACAGCCTGCTGGAGCAGGCCGACCTGCAACAGGCGCTGCTCGGCCGCCTGGGAATCGACGAGCCGCTGCACGTGCTGGCCCACGACTACGGCGACAGCGTCGCCCAGGAACTGCTCGCCCGCCATCACGAAGGCCGGCTGCGGCTCGCCTCCTGCGTGTTCCTCAATGGCGGGCTGTTCCCGGAAACGCACCGCCCGGTGCTCAGCCAGAAGCTGTTGCTGAGCCCGTTGGGCGGGCTGTTCGGCCGGCTGTTCGACCGCCGCGCCCTGGCGCGCAACTTCGCCAAGGTCTTCGGCCCGCGCAGCCAGCCCGGCGAGACCGAGCTGGATGCCTTCTGGAGCCTGATCGAAAGCAACCAGGGGCAGCGGGTGATGCATCGCCTGATCCGCTACATCGTCGACCGCCGCGAGCAGCGTGAGCGCTGGGTGGTGGCGTTGCAGCACGGCGGGGTGCCGTTGCGGGTGATTGACGGCGCCGTCGACCCGATCTCCGGGGCGCACATGGTCGAGCGCTACCGGCAACTGGTCGCCGATGCCGACTGCGTGCTGCTCGATGGCATCGGCCACTATCCGCAGATCGAAGCGCCGGCGGCGGTGCTCGAACATTACCTGGCGTTTCGTGCCCGACTGGATGATTCAGAGTTTTCTTAAGCGAGTTTGAGATTGCAGCAAGTGCCATCGCGCAAGGATCGGGGCTAGGGTGCTGGCGCCTCGCTGGACGAGGCGTTTCGTCACCCATGGAGGTCTCCATGCACGATCCCGTTTCTCCCTTGCGCGTGTTCGACGAGGGCTCCTGGTTGTTCCGCCAGATGGTGCAGGCGCAGCCGTTCATCCGCCAGTCCGGGATGGTCCTCGCCGAACTCGGCCTGCTGCTGGCGCTCGGGCTCGGCTACCTGTGCTGGCAGGAAGGCAGTCGCTGGTACGCCGTCGGCGCCGGCTTCGCGTTGCTCGGCAGCCTGCTGCTGGTGGTGGTCCGGCACAACTACGACTGGTGGCTGTTCAAGCTCGGCCCGCGTGGCCGGCTGTACATTCCGTTCGACTGAAGCGGAACATCCCGCTGCCTTATCGGGCGCCATTCATGGTGGCGCGAAGCCTTGTCCCCGCCGGCGGGCTGGCCGACACTCGGGCAATCCTTCCTACTGCCCTGGAGTCCCGAACATGAGCGATGCCCTGCGTTTCGACGACCAAGTCGTGATCGTCACCGGAGCCGGCGGCGGCCTTGGCCGCGCCCATGCCCTGCTGTTCGCGAAGCATGGCGCCAGGGTGGTGGTCAACGACCTCGGCGGCAGCACCCATGGCGAAGGCGCCAGTGCCTCGGCGGCGGACAAGGTGGTGGCGGAGATCCGTGCCGCCGGCGGCACCGCGGTGGCCAACCACGACTCGGTCACGGACGGCGGCAGGATCGTGGAGAACGCGCTGGACGCCTTCGGCCGCGTCGACGTGGTGGTCAACAATGCCGGCATCCTGCGTGACAAGACCTTCCACAAGATGGAGGACGCCGACTGGGACCTGGTCTACCAGGTGCATGTCGAAGGCGCCTACAAGGTCACTCGCGCCGCCTGGCCGCACTTGCGCGAGCAGGCCTACGGGCGGGTGGTGTTCACCTCCTCGACCTCGGGCATCTACGGCAACTTCGGCCAGAGCAACTACGGCATGGCCAAGCTCGGCCTCTACGGCCTGACCCGCACCCTGGCCCTGGAAGGGCGCAAGAACAATATCCTGGTCAACGCCATCGCCCCCACCGGCGGTACGCGGATGACCGAGGGGCTGATCCCGCCGCAGGTCTTCGAGCAGCTCAAGCCGGAGCTGGTCAGCCCGCTGGTGGTCTACCTCGGCAGCTCGGCCTGCGAGGATACCTCGGGGCTCTATGAGGTCGGCGGTGGCTGGATCGGCAAGGTGCGCTGGGAGCGCAGCCTGGGCTTCGGCTTCGATCCGAAGGCCGGCTTCGATGCCGAGGACGTGGCCGCGCACTGGCAGCAGATCTGCGACTTCGAGAACGCCGCGCACCCGGCGGACAACGTCGAGGCGCTCCGTGAAATGATGGCCAACCTGCAGAAGCACGCGCTCTGAGACGCCCGGCGGATGCGGCGCGGCCGCGGGAAAAGGACTAAGGTGAAGACCGGCCGACGCCGGTCTTCTGCCATCCGGCCGGTGTCTTTTTTCGCTTTTTCCGCAGGGAGTCTGTCATGAGTGTCATCGTCGAACGCAACGGCCCGGTCACCACCCTGGTCATCGCTCGCCCGGAGCGGCGCAATGCGGTGGACCGGCCGACCGCCCAGGCCCTGGCCGACGCCCTGCGCGAGTTCGAAGCGGACGATACGGCGCGGGTCGCGGTACTCACCGGCAGCGGCGGCAATTTCTGCGCCGGCGCCGACCTGGCGGCGGTAGCCGAGGATGGCGAGCGGCGCAATCGTCTGGAGGCGGAGGGCGACGGGCCGATGGGGCCGAGCCGCATGCAGCTCGGCAAGCCGCTGATCGCCGCCATCGAAGGCTATGCGGTGGCCGGCGGGCTGGAGCTGGCGCTGCTCGCCGACCTGCGGGTGATGGCCGAGGACGCCATCTGCGGAGTGTTCTGCCGGCGTTTCGGGGTGCCGCTGATCGATGGCGGCAGCGTGCGCCTGCCGCGGATCGTCGGGCAGGGCCGGGCGCTCGACCTGATCCTCACCGGGCGTCCGGTGAAGGCCGACGAAGCGTTGCAGATCGGCCTGGCCAACCGGGTGGTGCCGAGCGGTTCGGCGCGAGCCGAGGCCGAGGAGCTGGCGGCGGAACTCGCCGCCTTCCCGCAGACCTGCATGCTCGCCGACCGCGCCAGCGTATACGCGCAGTGGGAACTGTCCTTCGACGTGGCCCTGGCCAACGAATTCCAGGGCGGGCTGGCGGTGATCGAGAGCGGCGAGACCCTGGAGGGCGCGCAGCGCTTCAAGGACGGCGAGGGGCGCCACGGGCGCTTCGAGTGACGCCGTCGCGCCGCCCGGGCTAGCGGTGGATGATCACGTAGCTCTTGCGTACGGTTTCCTGCACATCCCACACGCCAAGACTGTTCTCCGGCAGCAGCAGGGCATCGCCGGCCTCGATGCGGATGGTCTCGCCGCCGTCCGGGGTGAAGGTGCAGCGGCCTTGCAGGAAGTGGCAGAACTCCTGCTCGACGATCTGCCGCCGCCAGCGTCCGGGGGTGCATTCCCAGATGCCGGTTTCCACCTGGTCGGTGCGCTCCACGGCGTAGGCGCGGGTCTGCGCGACCGGCTCGCCAAGGGGCACCGCGACCGGGCTGGCGGCGCCAAGATCGGCGCCGGCGGTATTTTTCAGAAGGGTCAGGGCCATGCGGTTTTTCCTCTGTGGGAGGTGGAGGGGATTCTCAGCGCATCAGGCTTTCCATGCCGGCCGCGAGGGTTTGCGCCAGGCTGCGGCGCCAGGGCGCGCTGTGCGGGTCGGCAAGGACCCGGTCCTCATGGACGAAACTGCGGATGATCGCGTTGTAGCCGAGCCAGCGGCAGGGTTCCGGTTCCCAGCGGGCCAGGCTGTCCAGCGGACGCTCGCCCAGCACCCAGGGCTGCCGCAGCAGCTCGCTGTCCTCACCGAGGATCAGCGCGGCCAGGGTGCGGCCGCCGAGGTTGCTGGCGCCGACCCCTTCGCCGCCGTAGCCGCCGGAGAGGGCGATGCCACTGGCGCGGTCGAGCAACATGTGCGGGCGGAAGCGCCGGGCCATGCCGAGGTTGCCGCCCCAGGTGTGGCTGATCCTGGCGTCCTTGAGCAGCGGGAAGAGTTCGCCGAACAGGTAGCGACGCAGGCCGACTTCCTCGTCGTCGAGGCTGAAGTCGCTGCGCAGCTTGCCGCCGAAGCGGTAGCCGCCCCGCGCGCCGAAGGCCAGGCGGTCGTCGGCGGTGCGCTGGCCGTAGGTGACCTGGCGGCTGAATTCGCTGAAGGCCTGGCCGCGCTCCAGGCCGATCTCCGCCCAGACCGACGACGGCAGCGGCTCGGTGGCCACCAGCAGACTCTGCACCGGCAACTGGTAGTGGCCCAGTGGCGGCAGGCTGGCGGCGTAGCCTTCCACCGCCGGCACGATCCATTCGGCGCGCAGTTCGCCGCGCTCGGTGCGCAGCAGGCCGCGTTGCCAGTGCAGCACCCGGCTCTTCTCGAACAGCCGCACGCCCAGGCGCTCCACCGCGCGGGCCAGGCCGCGCGCGAGCCTGGCCGGCTGGATGGTGGCGCAGTGCGGCGAATGGATCGCCCCGTAGCTGCCGGGGATGCGCAACTGCTGGTCGAGTTCCTGCGGCGTCAGCCAGCGGTAGTCGCTTTCGTCCAGGCCTTCGGCATAGAGATCATGCAGATAGGCGCGCAGGCGGCGTTCCTGTTCCGGGTAGCGCGCCGCGCAGTAGAGCACGCCGCCCTTGCGGTAGTCGCAGTCGATGCCTTCCTCTTGCAGCACCCGCGCGACCTCGTCGGGAATCCCGTGCAGCAGGTCGTAGCCGGCCCGGCGCCGTTCCGGCGGCAAGCCGGCGAGCAGGCCGTCCTCGCCGAGCAGGTTGCCCATCAGCCAGCCGCCGTTGCGCCCCGAGGCGCCGAAGCCGGCGGTTTCCGCCTCGACGATGGCGACGCGCAACTGCGGCGCCCGGCGCTTCAGGTAATAGGCGGTCCAGAGGCCGGTGTAGCCGGCGCCGACGATGGCCACGTCGACCTCGAGGGATTCTTCCAGGGACGGGCGCGCTTCGAGCGGATCGTCCAGTTGATTCATCCACAGGCTGAGGTGGCGCCAGGCCGACATAGAGGGCTCCATAGCGAGAGGGAAGGGGGAATGCGGCGAGAGTAGGAAGATGCCGTGCGCCTGTCGTGCGCGCGGGTCCGCTGGGAAATCTCAGCGGCGCGACGACAGGCGCTTCAGGTATTCGCGCGGAGACTGGCCGGTGTGCTGGCGGAAGCAGCGGTAGAAGGCCGACAGCGAATTGAAGCCGGCGGCGAAGGCCAGTTCGTCGACCCGTCCGGGCAGCTCGCCGGAAAGCTGGCCGAGCAGGTGTTGCAGGCGGGTCTGGTTGACGTACTGGTAGAAGCTCAGGCCGAGCACCTGGTTGAGCAGGTAGGAAATCTGGTTGCGCGTATAGCCGGTGGCATTGGCCACCTGGGTCAGGTCCAGGTCCGGATCGAGATAGGGCTGGGCCTGTTGAAAGTAGTGCTCCAGGTCGCGCGCCAGCAGGCTCAGCTGCTTGGCCGAAAGCCCCAGGCGGCTGGCCGGCGGCCGGCCGTCGCCGCCGGCCTGGGCTCCGCCGCCGCTTTCGTGGACCAGCGAGGCGTATTCGTTGATGCGCCAGATCAGGCCGTCGCGCACGGTGATCGCCTCGCTGGCGCGGAACGAAGCCAGGCGGCCGCTGAGGGTCACCCGCAGGCGGTACTGGATGAAGGCGGTATCGCCGTCGAAGCGGATACGGTCGGTGTGCTCCAGCGACTCGTCGGGGCCCTTGGGCATGGTCGCCTCGACGTACTCGCGGAGATCGGCCAGGCGCATCCGGCGGTTCTGGAAGAAGTCGTTGTATTCGACCTCGGGATGATAGAGCGCCATCACCGCGTCGATGTCGCGGTGCTTCCAACTGAGGTGGTAGCGCATGACCGTCTCGCGGGTGGCGTCGGCGAGGTCGCGGTCGGCGGGAATGGTCTGTTCGGGCTGCATGCAGCGAAGGATGCCATCGCCGCCGCCGGCGGAACAGTGCCGCGCCGTCATCCATGCACTGGATGACGGCGTATCCATCCTGCATATGGCGTTCGCCGAGGCGCTTTCCAGGGCCCCTGTTCATTCTTTCGGGCGACAGCCGGAATACCTCCTTGGTGCGCTTACCGCCGTTCGGGCCGCTGGGTAGGGTGTAGCCACCTCGACCCTGTCAGGAGAGCCGCATGACAACAACAAAAAGGCGCGGAATCTTCCCTCTGCACGCACTCGCTGCGGCCACAGCCCTGGGTTGCGCCACCCAGGCCTCGGCCGTGTCATTCAACATCGGGGAGATCGAAGGGCAATTCGACTCGTCGCTGTCGGTGGGGGCCAGCTGGTCCATGCGTTCCGCCGACAAGGACTACATCGGCACCCGCAACGGCGGCCACGCCTCGTCGCAGACCTCCGACGACGGCCGGCTGAACTTCAAGAAGGGCGAAACCTTCTCGAAGATCTTCAAGGGCATCCACGATCTCGAACTCAAGTACGGCGACACCGGCGCGTTCTTCCGTGGCAAGTACTGGTACGACTTCGAGCTGAAGGACGAACACCGCCTGCTCTACGACATCGACGACCACAATCGCAAGGAGGGCGCCAAGTCCTCCGGGGCGCAGCTGCTCGATGCCTTCCTCTACCACAACTACAGCATCGGCGACCTGCCCGGCAGCGTGCGGGTCGGCAAGCAGGTGGTGAGCTGGGGCGAGAGCACGTTCATCCAGAACTCGATCAACAGCATCAACCCGATGGACGTCGCCGCGTTCCGCCGGCCCGGCGCGGAGATCAAGGAAGGCCTGATCCCGGTGAACATGCTCTACCTGTCCCAGGGCATCAGCGACGCGCTGACCGTCGAAGGCTTCTACCAGTTGGAGTGGGACCAGACGGTGATCGACAACTGCGGCACCTTCTTCTCTACCACCGACGTGGTCGCCGATGGCTGCGAGCGGATGGTCTACGCCGGCAGCGACTTCGACCCGAACCCGGCCAACGGCTACCGCTACCTGCCGCGCGCCGGCGATCGCGATGCCCGCGACAGCGGCCAGTGGGGCCTGGCCCTGCGCTGGTACGCGGCGGAGCTGAACGACACCGAGTTCGGCCTGTACGCGATGAACTACCACAGTCGCAACCCGTACTACAGCGTGATCGCCGGCAACGGCCTGGCCACCTCCGACCCGGTCACCGGGCGCTCCACCGGCTATTACTTCATCGACTATCCCGAGGACATCCGCCTCTACGGCCTGAGCTTCCAGACCAACATCGGCAGCACCTCGGTGGCCGGCGAGCTGAGCTACCGGCCGAACATGCCGCTACAAATCAACAGCACCGACATGTCGATCGCCGCGATCTACCCGACCACCCTGTTCGGCAACCCGATCTACGACAGCGGCTTCGCCACCCCGCGCGCCGGCGAGGTGATCAACGGCTACGTGCGCAAGCCGGTGACCCAGGCACAGGTGACCGTCACCCAGTTCTTCGACCGGGTACTGGCGGCCGACCGCCTGACCGTGGTCGGCGAAGTCGGCTACAACCACCTCAGCGGGGTCGACGGCGACGACCTGCGCTACGGTCGCGACGCCATCTATGGCATCGGCGAACTGCCGAACAACGCCTTGTGCACCGGCGCGCTCAACGTGGCCAACCCGCAGGAGTGCAACAGCCACGGCTTCTACACCCGCAACTCGTGGGGCTATCGCCTGCGCGGGATCCTCGAATATCCCAACGTGTTCGCCGGGGTCAACCTGAAGCCGAACCTGGCCTGGTCGCACGACGTCGAGGGCTACGGGCCGAACTTCAGCGAGGGCGCCAAGGCCGTCAGCGTCGGCCTCGATGCCGACTACCAGAACACCTATACCGCCAGCATCAGCTACACCGACTTCTTCGGCGGCAACTACAACCCGATCAACGACCGCGACTTCCTCGCGGTGAGCTTCGGGGTGAACTTCTGAGGTCCGCCGCCCCTCGGGGCGGCCGCTTTCGCGGATACGAACAAGGATAACGACGCATGAAAACAGCACGACTCCTGTCCTCCGGGGCGCTGGCCCTCAGCCTGCTGGCCGGTTCGGTGACGGCGGCGGTTTCGCCCGACGAGGCCGCCAAGCTCGGCAGCAGCCTGACCCCCATCGGCGCGCAGAAGGAAGGCAACGCCGACGGCAGCATCCCGGCCTGGACCGGCGGCCTCGCGGCCAGCGCCGGCAAGGTCGATGGCAAGGGCTTCCTTTCCGATCCCTTTGCCGACGAGAAGCCGCTGTTCACCATCACCGCGCAGAACGTCGAGCAATACAAGGACAAGCTCTCCGACGGCCAGTTGGCGATGTTCAAGCGCTACCCGGAAACCTACCGGATCCCGGTGTACAAGACCCATCGCACGGTGGCCCTGCCGGCCGAGATCGACGAGGCGGTCAAGCAGAGCGCGCTGAACGTGCAGCCGATCAACGACGGCAACGGCCTGTCGAATTTCGAGAAGAGCCGCTACTACGCCTTCCCGATCCCGAAGAACGGTGTCGAAGTGCTCTGGAACCACATCACCCGCTACCGCGGCGGC